>CBINJX010000801.1:0-3275 GCA_966251085.1 uncultured Verrucomicrobiales bacterium | reverse complement strand
CTCATCTGGGCAGCGATACTGTTGGGGATCACGATTGGATTGTACTACCTGACGCGCCCCAAGCCGAAGGTGGTGGAACGCGCCTCGGCGGTTTCGGGTCCCCAGCAGGTGGTTTCACAGGTGGCGGTATCGAATTTTTCACAGCCTTCGAACGGGGCACCGGAGCCGCCGCCAGCCGTAGTTCGAAATGCTCCCGCGCGCCCGCAGGTGCCGGAAACAGCCGCCCAATCTTCACTTCGGAAGATAGTTCCCGACATCAGCCCAACTCCAAACCCGGTGGAGGAGATCACCGGGCCAGATGAAGAACTGGAAAACGTACAGTTCATGGTTCGTGGCTACCGCGATGCTCTTGGCGAGAATCCAGAGGGGAATAATGCCGAAATTACGAAGGCATTGATGGGAGACAACGCTCGCCAGGTGAAAATGCCTCTGCCGGTCGGGAGTCACCTGAATGAAAAAGGAGAATTATCGGATCGCTGGGGAACGCCGTACTTCTTTCATCAGCTCTCGGCAACAGAGATGGAGATTCGGTCAGCCGGCCCTGACCGGCAGATGTGGACCCGGGACGATTTGTTAACTCGTTAGCGACACGCCGTAGTTGGTTCTTTTTGTCATAAGACAAGTCTTTCGTTGGCCAGAACTGATATCAGGGCTAAGAGCGGGGGAGTGTGCGGATTGTTCCGCCATATCTCCTCTCAAGTTCACCGACACTCCCCTATGAATCACCATTCGGATTCCGCCCTATCACGCCGCTCATTCATCGGCAAATCTTCGGCCGCTGTGCTTGGCGGTGCGCTCCTTGGCAACCTGCCGATCATCGGGCGCGCACAAGACGCTGATGCGAAGGTGTTAAAGATCGCTCTCGTCGGTTGCGGTGGCCGCGGCACAGGTGCGGCGAATCAGGCACTGCAGGCCGACAACAACATTCAATTGGTGGCGATGGCAGACGTCTTCTCCGATCAGCTCGAGAAGAGCCTGAGCAATCTTCGCGCTGCGGCTGAAGATAAGGTAAAAGTAGATGACGCTCACAAGTTCGTCGGTCTCGACGGTATCGACAAGGTGCTTGCGATGGATGTCGATGTCGTTCTCCTGACGACCCCTCCGGGATTCCGTCCGGAGCACTTTGAGAAGTGCGTCAAAGCTGGGAAACATACTTTCTGTGAGAAACCGGTTGCCGTGGATGCTCCCGGCGTCCGTCGCTTCCTCGCTGCTGCCGAAGAGGCCAAGAAGAAGAATCTCGGTGTGCAATCGGGCTTCTGCTGGCGTGCCAAGTATGCGGAACGCGAGACCCAGAAGCGGATCCGTGAAGGAATGATCGGGGATGTACGCTCGACCTATGGCACCTATCTCGGCAACACACCGTGGGTGCGCGCCCGTCAGGAAGGCTGGACCGATCTCGAGTATCAGCTGCGTAACTGGATGTATTTCAGCTGGCTCTCAGGCGATCATCTCGTCGAGCAGGCGATCCACACGGTCGATAAAATGTGCTGGGCGTTCAATGACGTCCCTCCGGTAAGCGCCTCAGGAACCGGTGGCCGCCAGCAGCGCGTTGAGGATAAATTCGGTCACATCTACGATCATTTTGCGATCCAATATGAGTACCCGAACGGGGCCCACGGCTTTATTTTCTGCCGCCAGCAGCAGGGCTGCTTCAACGAGGTGGCCGATCATTTCATGGGAACGAAGGGAACCGTTGACCAGATCAGTGGCCGATATAACCGCATCAGCACGTTCGACGGTCAGAACTGGAAGTACGACGGTCCGAACAACGACATGTACCAGACGGAGCACGACGAATTCTTCGCGTCGATCCGCGAGGGCAAACCAGTGAACTTTGCCGAGAAACTCGCTCACTCGACAATGGTCGGCATCATGGGTCGCATGGCTGCATACACCGGTCAGAAGATCACTTGTGAGGAGGCACTGAATTCAAAGGAAGTGCTCGCCCCGAGCGATTCGCTGGAATGGAACATGAAGCTCGAAACGCCTCCGGTAGCAATCCCGGGCCGGACGAAGTTTGCGTAAGTTTTCCAACGGCATTCTAGTATGATTACCAGGCGCTCGCTTCGGTCCAATCCGGAGCGAGCGCTACTCATTCCATGACACGACGCAATTTTCTTCAGACCAGTCTCACCGCCGCGGCACTTGCACCGCTGGCAACAGTCATTGCTCAAGACGCCGCGAAGAAACCAAAGTTCAAGAAGGCTGTGAATCTCGGGATGGTAAAGGCGGACAAGGCCTCCGTCCTGGACCGGTTCAAGATGATCAAGGATGCCGGCTTTGACGGTGTGGAACTCAATCGGCCTGACGCCATTCCGATCGATGAAATCATCAAGGCACGGGAGGCTACCGGGCTCGAAATCGCCGGGGTGACCTGCTCTACACATTGGGGCACCCCGATCACGCACCAAGATCCAGCAATCCGTGAGCAGGGGATGCGCGGCCTGAAGCTCGCCCTTCAGGAAGCTGGGGAGCTGAAATGCACGCGGCTACTGCTCGTACCTGGGGTGGTGAACAAGGAGGTCTCGTATGCGGATGCTTACAAGCGCTCGCAGGAAGCGATTCGCGAAGCGATTCCGGCTGCGGAAAAGGCCGGCTGTAAGATTGGCATTGAGAACGTTTGGAATCAGTTCCTTCTCAGCCCGATTGAGGCTGCCCGCTTTGTCGATGAATTGGATAGCCCTTGGGTCGGTTGGCACTTCGATATCGGCAATGTCGTGACATACGGCTGGCCAGAGCAGTGGATCCGCATTCTTGGTCCGCGAATCCTGAACGTGCATCTCAAGGAATATAGCCGGAAAAAACGGGATCAGGCCGGGCCGTATAAGGGATTCGACGTTGAACTCGGCGAGGGCGACGTGGAGTGGCCGGCAGTCGTAAAGGCTCTCGGGGATATCGGATACGAGGGCTACGGAATCCTGGAGGTTCCGGGAGGTGATGCGGCGAGGCTGAAATTCCTCGCCGAGCGTACGGATAAGATTCTGGCGGTGTAACCCGGTTGGCCCGAGTACAGCGCTGCGATCGACTGGATCGCAGCGCTTCGCTCAGTTCAGTCCACAAAGACGAACTCGTTCGTCGAAAGCAGTACCTGAGCGTATTTTTCCCAAGCTTTGAGAGGTGCAGGGCGGGGTGGTGGTGGACCGGGTCGGGATCCCCGTCGCGCAGATCTCGGCGATGCCGGTCCTGGCGGCCAATGCCGGGTCCAACCGGGTCGTCCGGGGAGTGCGCATCGAGCACATCTGCGGCGACCCGGCGCTCGCCCCCGAGGAGGACGA
>CBINJX010000800.1:0-3275 GCA_966251085.1 uncultured Verrucomicrobiales bacterium | reverse complement strand
CCCGAACAGCGGCGACACCCTGTTCCAGGCGTACGACCACATCGCGCAGGTCTATGGAGCCCAGGGCAAACCGGAAGAGGCGATCACTGCTTACGAGGAGTTTGTAACGAAGAACGCGGACAACCCGTCCGCCCCGCAGGCTCTTCTGAAGGTTGCCTCGGTCCACTACAAGATGGCCGATCAGCTCGGCCGTTACATTGCGCTCAACGACGAGAAGAAGGCCGAGTGGGTCAAGGGAGTGGAGGCGTCTATCACCACCGCGGAGCGGGTGGTGAATGAATATCCGGAGAGTGAAGAGGTTGCCCTTGCACTGAAACAGCTTCTCGATGCGCAGAAGCTCCGCGATCAGGCGAAACTCATCACGGATGCGGATGTGGAGGCTTACTTCCAGAAGTTCGCGACGAAATTCGAAGGGCAGCCTGCAACGCGCTCCAAGATCGTATTCACCCTCGCTTCGTACACCTTTGAGAAGGACAAGGCGAAGGCGATCGAGCAGATGGCGAGCGTCTATGACGCCAGCCAGAAGTACGCGCCAATGGATCTCGACCTGTATGGCCAGGCCCTGATCGAGCAGGGCAAGCTCGACGAGGCGAACAAGATCTTTGAGAAGCTCGCCGCGGATTACGAGATTCCGAAGAACACCGATCCGACCAAGGCTCCTTTGGACATCCAGACAGCTCAATCGGTGGCTCTCTTTGGGATGGGGAAAGTGCTCCAGAAGCAGAACAAGCTCGATGAAGCGAAGCAGAAGTTCGACGAGCTGGAGAAGCTATATCCCTGGTCACCCAAGATGCAGGAAGCGAACTATGGTATCGCCCTCGGTCTCCACCAGGCCAAGGCGTATCTCGACGCCCGCAAACGTCTGATGGGGGTCGTTAACTCCCGGACGGCTTCTCCTGAGCTGCGTGCAAATGCGATGCTGCTCTTTGCACGTATCAATGAGGATGATGGTGAGTTCGAGAGCGCGATCGATAATTACATCAAAGTGGCGCGTCTCTACACCGGTGTGCCGGAAGCGGCAGCCGAGGGACTCTGGCGCGGTGCGCAGCTGCTTGAGAAGCAGGCGAGCGGTCAGCTTCCGATGCCGACTCCCGCTCCCAAGAAAGGTGCGGCCAAGGCTGATGCCAAAGCAGGCGACGCGAAGAACAAGACTGCTGCCAAATAGGCATCCAATCCCTCGTAATCTTAATCCTAATCGTAATTCTAATCTCTCGTGCTTGATCCTCTGCTGAACGCTTCGGCTCCTGAAGAGTAAGATTACGATTGCGAGCAAGATTAAGAAGAAAACCTTCCTCCTTACCAGCAACCCCATGCTGAACAAAATCCTCCCCGTCTTCCTCGCCGTTGCGATGGCGTTTGGTGCTGCTGCCTGCAGTGGAAAGAAAACTGCCGCCCAGCAGCAGGCTGAAAAAGAAAAAGCCTGGCGTGCGAAACAACGCACCCGTGCGATCGAATATTACAACGAGCTTGCGGAGAAGTTCCCGGATTCCGAATACGCTCCGAAAGCGAAGGAACGCCTGATTTCTCTCGGTGCGGGCCCGGGCGCCAAGCCCGCTGACAAGTGACCCGTGCCGAGCGCGCTCGCGCTCTTGTCGAACTGTTGCCGCGCGTCTATCCGGACGCGCATTGTGAACTCGATCACTCGTCGCCACTGGAACTTCTGGTGGCAACGATCCTGAGTGCTCAGTGCACGGATAAGCGGGTGAATATGGTAACTCCCGCGCTCTTTGCTCGATGCAGGAGCGCGCGGGATTTTGCGGAGATCTCCCAGGAGGAGTTGGAGGAGTACGTGAAGACGACCGGATTCTTCCGGTCGAAGGCGAAGAACATCCGGGCGTGTTGTGCTGAACTCGTGGCAAAACATGGAGGTGAAGTCCCCCAAACCATGGAGGATCTCCATGCGCTGGCCGGGGTGGGACGGAAGACGGCCAATGTGGTCCTCGGAAACGCTTTCGGGATCAACGAAGGTGTGGTGGTAGATACGCACGTGCAGCGGCTTTCCAAGCGGCTCGGACTGACGAAGCATGCCGATCCGGTGAAGATCGAGGCGGATCTCATGAAGATCGTTCCCCGGGAGTATTGGCATCTCTGGAGCCATTGGCTGATTTTTCACGGACGCCGCCGCTGCTACGCTCGGAAGCCGGATTGCGAAGGGTGTGAGCTGAAGCATCTCTGCCCGAGTGCTTTCAAGGTGAAGACACCGCCACCGGAGCGCGCGGCGGTGAAGGTCCGGTAAGTATCCGGAGAGCCGTTTGAAGTTGGAAGCCCGAATGGCTGTGATGCAGGGTGGGGGCGTGTTCGGATTCGAGCGTGCTCAATCCTCACCGATGCGCATCAACGTCTGCTCTCGAATCTTCCGGTGATCTTGGAGTGCAAAAAGGTTCTGAATCGGCTATTTCGCGCTTCTCGAATTTCAGATCCGGAATCTCAAATCTCAGATGATCGCGATTACCTTTGCCGTGCCTGAGGAGAGCAGTCGTTTCCGACGGCAACTCGAGGATGCACGGCAACTCCGTGCCGGTTCCCTCCAAGTTTTGGAGGGGCGTGTCGGCTCGCAGGTGGTGCACGTGGCTCACGTCGGGATGGGCTTGGAGGCGGCGGAGCGGAATACACGGCTGCTTCTGGAAGCTGAACGCCCGGAGGGGGTGATCGCTGCTGGTTTTGGTGGGGCGCTCATCACGGATCTGCGCGTTGGCGATGTGGTGGTGGACCCTCGCACATGGAGCGCGAGCGATCCGCTGCGGGGGAATCCGCCTGTCTGGTGCCGCTCCGGCGCGATTGTGAGCCGGCCGACCCCGCTGGAGACGGCTGAGGAAAAGGAGCAGGCATTTCGCGAAACCGGCGCGTGGGTCGTGGATATGGAGACGGAGGCCATTGCTGCGGTCTGCTCGAAAGCCGGAGTCCCGCTGTTGGGCGTGAGGGCGATCAGTGATGGCGCAGGCGATCCGCTTCCGGTGCCGCTGCCTGCGTGGTATGATCTAAAGGCTCAGCGTCCAAGGCCTGCGGTGCTGGTGGGGTATCTGCTCACGCATCCGGGAGCTATTTTGCCGTTTATGCGGTTTTTGAAGGGACTGCCTTCGGCGCAGCGCGCGCTGGCTGAATTCCTGGCGGCGTTTCTTTCGCGGAAGTAAAGAGGCTGAGAAGGAGACTTGGTCCAGTATGAGGAGAACCAAGGGGGGGCTCGCGAACGCGAGCCGCCAAAACCCTCCCAACCTGGACACCCTCCGGCCCATTGCGACGGGTGCGCCCCTTTTTACCGTCGTTGGTGGATGGCC
>CBINJX010000799.1:0-3276 GCA_966251085.1 uncultured Verrucomicrobiales bacterium | reverse complement strand
CCGAAGCGATCTACGAAAATCCGCAGCACGACTATACGAAGAAGCTGCTCGCTGCGGTTCCGAAGTTTGCTTAAGGCGGCAACGGATTTGCTTCGCTGAAGAAGCGCCCTCAGGCCGCTTCCGACAACCACTCTCATTTTCGACTTCCCACAATGACTCCTTTCCTTCGAAAGCTCCTTGGGATGAATTGGCTGCTCTTCGCAGTCGCCACCGTACTCTGCATTGCTGGGGTAGTTGCAGTTTACAGCGCCACTTGGTTCAGCGGCACGGACGAGTATTGGCGTAAGCAGATCACCTGGGCGGCTTTGGGCATCATCGTCTTTGTCGTTACCAGCATGCTGGACTATCGCTGGGCGAAGTGGGCGGCCCTTCCAATGTTCCTGGTGAGTATCGTCCTGGTGATCCTCACATACACGTCTTTGGGGCAGGAGCACGGTGGTGCTAAGTGCTGGTTGCGTCTGCCTGGAATCGGAACTTTCCAGCCCTCACAGATGGCGGTCATCGCGGGTGTACTCACGATCGGTCTTTTCCTGACGCAGTTCCGCCGCTTGCACCCCTTTCTGAAGCTGACGCTGACGGGAGCAATGATTGGCGGCCCCATGCTGCTGATCCTGAAGCAGCCGGACTTTGGCATGACGATGGTTTGGGTCCCGGTGGTAATGGCGATGTTCTTCGTCGCCGGCATCCCGAAGCGTTATCTCATCGCACTCATCATTGTCGGAGCGGGAATCATTCTTCCCCTCGCGATGAACTTCGCCCTGAAGCCGTATCAGCGTGCACGTATCGTGGCATTCATCGATCCCGAGATTGATCCGCTGGGCGCAAGCTGGGCGATCAACCAGTCGCTGATTGCAATTGGCTCAGGCGGTTTGGCTGGAAAGGGATTCAAAGCGACCGGTACTCAGGTGGAGCAGGGTTTCATTCCGGGCACGACCGTTCACACCGACTACATCTTTACCGCCATCGCGGAGCAGTGGGGGTTCATCGGTGGCGTAGTCTTGCTCTCTCTTTTTGCGGTCCTGCTGATATCCATGCTCCTGACAGCACATCAGGCTGCGGATGAGTTTGGACTGGTTATTACAGCCGGATTTACCGCGCAGATCTTTTTCCACGTGTACCAGAACGTCGGAATGACGATTTCGCTGATGCCGATCACCGGTCTTCCACTGCCACTGATCTCCTATGGCGGAACATTCCTCGTGATGATCATGTTCGCGCTCGGCCTCGTGAACAGCGTGTGGATACACCGGAAGGTGCTTCCGAGCTAAGCGACTGCTCGTACGGAGTTCTACTGTAGGCGGCTCTGATCCCGCTGAATGGGACGGATGGGAGCGATAGGATGGGTTCGCATGCGCATAAATCCCTGCGCCATCTCCGCCTCTCACTTCCCACCTTTTACCGTCCCTCACTTCCCCTGCTCTACCGGCAGGGTCCTCAGATACTCATCCCGCGCGACTTTCAGATACAGATACTTCGCTTCCTCGGGATCGAGCTTCTCCTTTTCCTTGCCTCTCTCCTTTTCATCGGCAGGAGCCCGCCGGCTGTAAACGGAGTATTGCCCGCTTTCGTCTTTCCCGAGGCGGATCATACGCGTATCCCGGATCTCCACGGGCTCGTAACTCACCGGAACCAAACCGTCTCCCCGGAAGGTCACTGCCGCCACAGGCGGTTGCGGATGCTGCTCAGGCATCGGGAAAAATGCCCGGTCTCCCACGGCTGTGACCTCCTGAAAGGTCTCCAGCTGTTCACGCTGCGCTTTATCCAAGCCGGCAAGCAGGATTATCACTGCAAAACCGATCAACAGAGCCTCCCCCAGCCGCACTGCTGCTGTATGCGCAAAAATGCGGGATTTGTTGGACGCTGATACGGACATAGAAGAAATCTAGAAACAGGTAGTGGGCCTGGCCAGCGTTATGAAAAAGCAGCGATCAGGACCAGCAGCACACCTGCAGCCATCCCGCCCCAAAGCCAGAATGAAGAGCGGATCAGTTTCTGGTCGTCCTGAGCACTGAGCGCTTCCGATTCGAGAATCGCCTGATGTAGCTCCCCCACCTGGAGACGCAGCGCCTTCACTCGGCTAAGCGCCTCCGGCTGGTTCATGGGAGAAATATTGCTATCCGCAAGCACCTGCCCGATTCGCTGATACGGGTTCACTTTTGCGGTCTCGAGGGTATCGATCTCCTTTTCCAGCCGAGTCTTATCCCGCTCTTTAGCTCGAACCTTCTGGACCAACTCCCGGTCGCGCGCCTGCCACTCCTCGTCCAGACGATCGGAGCGCTCGTCCAGTTCCGCTAGAGCCAGCGCCTCCTTCTGCAAAGCCATTTCGAGCGCCCGAATCTCGCTCACAGTCCGTAGATGTTGCGTCCGGAGATCACTCTTTTCGTTTGGGATTGCGACACTCCGCTCTCGGAGATGAATCAACTCCTGCTTAATCTGGAGAGTCTCCTTGGGTGAGGCGAGCAGGTCTGTATATCGGCGCTGGACCTCCCTCAGTTCCCGGTCGAGCTCCGGAATCCGTTTCTCAAAATTGGGCTCCACTTTCCGCTTTTCTGCGAGCTGTCTCTCGATTTGCGCGTGTGGAGCTGAGATCTGCTTCCGTTCTGCCTCGATGCCGCGGCATTTCTCCTCGTATTCCTTACGTGCTGTTTCCCGATCCCCCTGCAACTGCCGGATCTCGTTTGCGAGTGCGGCAGCCTCATTGGTCAGCCGCGCTTGCTCGCGCTCGACCTGCTGGATGGCATTGACCTGCCGCTGCGTTTCCTCGTCATAGTCGGCCTGCTGCCAACCGAGAAGCCCGAGTTGTGTCTCCGCCTTCGCCAGATCGCGTTTGCGCCAGAATATCCGCAGGCGGATCGTCTGCCGCCGGAGTTTTCGGGCGAGTTCACGGAGACCTGGCGAGAAGTAGTTCACTCAGGAGCTATGAAAGGCAAGCACACGTGGAATATGCTCCAGGCGCACACCGGCAGGCATGCGCCAGGAACATGGACCCAGCTCCCTTCGCGGGAGTAGGATTCCCTTGGTTCATTGTTCGGGATCAATCCTCACTCGAACCCAAGCGCGCAAGGACCGACAGATCCTCGAGGGTCGTCGTATCCCCCGTCACCGCACGACCGCTGGCGACCTCCTTCAAGAGTCGGCGCATGATCTTGCCCGAGCGGGTCTTCGGCAGCGCATCGGCGAAGCGGACATCATCCGGCTTTGCAATCGGCCCGATCACCTGGCCGACATGCGCACGGAGATCTTCACGCAGCGTACCGGTGACCTGAGCCCCCTGCT
>CBINJX010000798.1:0-3279 GCA_966251085.1 uncultured Verrucomicrobiales bacterium | reverse complement strand
CGGATAATGGGGATCTCTTCTTTTATGAACTCGCAGCCGGAGAAGGCAGCGAGGACAACGACTCCTTCCAGCTCAGTGGAAACCAGGTGAAAACAAAGGTCTCGTTCGATTTCGAGACACGGACCAGCTACACGATTCGGGTCCGCACTACGGACTCGGCAGGGATGAGCTTTGAGCAGGCACTTCCTATCACCGTCACGAATTCAACTGCGGAAGACACCGATCAGGATGGGCTGAGCGAGGCGAAAGAAAATGAGCTGGGCACCAGTGACACGGACTCGGACTTCGACGACGACGGGGTGACCGACGGAGCGGAGTTTACTGCGGGAGACGATCCGAAGAATGCTGACTCGTTTCCACCGCGAGTCATCGTCTCGCGGCCAAACGGTTCCAACTTCTACCAGCCTCCGGCTTCGCTTACACAGCCCGTGGCGATCGATGCCGCGAGCGGATATCTGCTGGCTTTGAATTACGATGGTACGGTCACCGGCTGGGGTTCGCCTGATTTCTGGCAAACAACACTACCGGCAGGGCTGACGGATGTTGTGCAGATTGCCGCCGGACGCGCGTATGGAGCTGCCCTGAAATCGGACGGAACTGTCGTGGTATGGGGTGGCAGGAACCTTTCTCCTCCACTTCAAGTCCCCGAAGGGCTGAACAACGTGGTAGCGATCAGCGTGGGGTTCAATCACGTGCTCGCATTGAAGTCGGACAGCACGGTCGTGAGTTTTGGTCCCGGCAGTGCGAATCAGGTACCAGCTGGGCTCCGGGATGTGGTGGCAGTCTCGGCGAGTGCTTTCGCGAGTGCGGTGCTCACCAGGGATGGGCAGATCGTGACGTGGGGAAACAACGTCACTGTGCCTGCCGATCTGCAGGGAAGAGCGCGTACTATCCGTTTGCGTGATTCTTACATCATGGGAGTGCGCGATGATGGGAAGGCCTTTGCAGCGGGAATCCCGGTGCCTGCAGACCTGGAGAACGCCGTGGATATTGACGCCGAGTTTGGATCGTTCCTCGCATTGAAAGCCGATGGTACTGCTGTGGACTGGTCCACCTTGAATGGAGAGGCCGTCCTGCTACCCTCATTGGCTCGCAACCTGGTAGCCATCGCTTGCGGTCAGGATGTGCGCGCCGGTTTGCGTGTGGCGCCGGCGACACGTTTCACCAGCCTTCGGGATGTCGCTGGAACCGTGGGGCAGCCGCTCACCTTCCAACTGGTTGCCGAGAATGCGACCTCCTATTCCGCCGTCGGCCTTCCGGAAGGACTGACTCTCGATTCGAATACGGGCGCAATTAGTGGCACGCCTTCGCAGATCGGAATTTTCCGGACGCTCGTCATCGCTCGTAACGCACAGAAGAAGACGATGGCGACCCAGTTGCTCTGTATCCGGGTGGGTTCGGGTGCAAATGCTCCGGCGGAGGTCCAGCTCGAGACCACCGGTGTCTTCGAGAATCAACCGGCTGGCACTGTCGCGGGTACTTTGAAAACGATCGACGGGGACGCTGGAGACCAGTTTGAGTACCAGCTCGTCAGTGGGGAAGGTTCATCCGACAACGATGCTTTCGTGCTGGAAGCCAACCGCTTAAAGACGACTCGGGTCTTCGACTTCGAAGCTAAAGCGGATTACAGCCTCCGGATACAAGTGAGGGATGTTTCAGGGCTGACAAAGGAGCAGGTTTTGACAGTCCAAGTCATCAATATCGCCGATGAGGATGGAGATGGCTTAACGGAAACGGAAGAGCTGGCACTCGGGACAAGCGATCAGGATGTCGATAGCGACGACGACTTCGCAATGGATGGAGCCGAAGTGGCTGCCGGCACGGATCCCAAAAACCCAATGAGCACCTGCCCGAGCGTCGTTGCATGGGGAAATAACCTGCACGGCCAGTTACAGATTCCACCGCTGCTCTTTGACCCGATGCAGATCGCAGCGGGCAAGTATCACTCCCTGGCCGTGACAGGCACTGGAAGCGTCGTTGGGTGGGGACAGAACACCTATGGTCAAACCGATATCCCTCCGGACCTCACGGATGTGGTGGCGGTAGCTGCGGGTGAATCACACAGCCTGGCGCTCCGGAAAGACGGGACCGTGGTCGCATGGGGGCGGAACCAATATGGCGAATGCAACGTTCCCGCCGACCTGAAAAACGTTATCGCCATTACAGCAGCCGAGGCACTCTCACTCGCCTTGTTGGGCGATGGCACCGTGGTGCAATGGGGGATGCCACTCACGGGAGCAGGCTATGACCCGATGCCGACAGGACTGCGGGACATTGTAGATATTAGCGCCTGCCGGCGCACATTTCTCGCATTGCGTGCTGACGGTACGATCTTCGCCTGGGGACTGGCTTGGAACAACCTGACAAAACCACCTGCCGCCACCCAGGGTGCGCTGCAGGTAAGTATCGGATACTCCCACGCGTCGGCTCTCCGGCCGGACGGCTCCTTCGTTCGCTGGGGAGAGTATATTGCTGAGACAGGTAACATACTCGGTTCCAACCTGGTGGAAGTCTCAGAAGGAGGGTTTGGAGTCGCTGGGTTGCATGAAAACGGGACCGTTTCGTATTGGGGCGTCTTGCAGGTACCGCAAGGTCTCAGCGGCGTGGTCTCGATTTCGAATGGTGGTGACCATTGCCTGGCGTTGAAAGCTGTCCCGACGCCACCGCAGTTCGATATGGAACGTTCCTTTGCTGGAGAAGTGGGAACACCATTCTCCCAGCAGCTCGCAGCTACTGGAACACCAGATCGTTACTCGGCATTGAGCCTCCCTCCCGGGCTCACTCTCGACCCCACTTCAGGGACAATCTCCGGAACACCAACACAAGCGGGCACCTTCTATACGCGTCTGTTCGTAAAGGGACCCACAGGGCTCGACAGCCTCATCGTGCGATTCACCGTTGCTCCCGGGATGTAAACGGGGCTGCGAAGGCCCTCTCGATTATTCATCATGCAGCCACTCTCTCAGGGGCCAACACCATTCAGTTAACCCGCTCCGCTTCACGGCGCGCATATGGAGTGCGGTGGCGAGCTCCGCGAGGCACCGCTTTGGAGGCAGAGCGGTGTGCCTGCGCAGGGTGTATGTGGAGCTGAGAGAGACAGAGCTTCGTACGTGAGCGGCGAGTCTTGTGGCGCTCGTCTCTGTATCTCGGGCGCGATTCAGTCATGGTCCGCTGCTAAAGCCCACCGCTTCTGTACGACTGAGATGGGTGTGCACGAAGGCACGTCTTCTCTGCGCGGGGACATCGCTATTCCTCCAAAGCGGTGCCTCGTAAAACTCG
>CBINJX010000797.1:0-3282 GCA_966251085.1 uncultured Verrucomicrobiales bacterium | reverse complement strand
CAATTCCTTGAGGATGCGCATGGTCATCGGCACCCCCAGATCTGAGCGGATGAGACTCTCCTCGAGTTCATCCCAGTCCACCGGGCGCCCACCAAACTTCTGAACCAGTGATTTGAAGAATCCGAACGCCATAAGAAGAGAGGTTATTCAGGACGGTTGGGGCGCCGGTCAGGATTCGACGGCTGCCGGGGAGAGCGCTTCACCTCGCCGCGGGCGCGGTCGAGAATTCCATTTACGAAACGTCCGGATTCCTCGCTTCCGAAGCGCTTTGCGATTTCGATACCTTCATTGATCGCCACGACCGGTGGCACGTCTGGGCAGTGAAACATCTCGTATAGGGCGAGTCTCAGGATGTTCCGGTCCACCGCGGCGATTCGATCGAGTTTATAATTCGCAGTGTATTTCTCGATTACACTATCGATCTCCGCCATGTGCTGGGTCACACCAGCAATTAGCTGCTCTGCATATGCCCGCGTCCCGGCGTCGATTTCCCGTCCGTCCTCGTCTTTCTGAAGTCTCCAGAAGTCATCTGGCCGGGCAGTGAGGTCCCGTGCATTCAGATCGAGCTGATAAAGATACTGGATAGCCGCTTCGCGGCCGTCACGTCGTTTTCCCATGGCAAAGAAAGGAGATTAGCGGCGGATCTCAGCCATCGTTTGCGCCATGCGCACAGCGACCCGGGCAGCCTCCGTCCCGCGGTTGAGTTCGCCTTCCAAGCAGCGCGCGCGCGCCTGCTCGTCGTTCCTCACCAGCAGCACTTCATGGATCACCGGCACCCGGTGGTTGAGTCCGATTCGCATGAGGGCATCCGTCACAGCGGAGCCAATGAGGGCGGCATGAGCGGTTTGCCCCTCGATGATCACACCAAATGCGACAACCGCATCGTACCGGCCAAGTCTCGCGACTTCTTCCACGGCGAGTGGGACTTCAAAAGCACCAGGAACATGGAAAACGTCTGATGTCGTACCCGGCGCAATCGCATCGAGTTCCCGACAGAAATGGTCGACCAGGCCGTCCACCAGCTTCTGATGGTACTGGCTGGAGACGATTGCAAACGAGAGCCGGGGGCCGCTCATGCGAGGGCGAGAAGGAAGAACGTTGGCCATGAAAGGAGTGCGGAAACTAGAAGGGTGTGTTTAACGGCAAAAGCGCAAAGTTTCAGCCGAGTGCACGAAACATCAGAGCATATGCCCCATTCTCAGCCGTTTCGTCTCGAGATACTTCTCATTGTGCGGGTTTGAGGTCGCCTTGATCGGTACCACTTCGGTGATCTCCAGGCCGTAACCTTCCAAGCCGATGACCTTCTTCGGATTGTTCGTCAGGAAACGCATCTTGCGGACACCGAGATCGGAAAGGATCTGGGCACCCATTCCGTAGTCGCGCAGCTCTGCTGGAAAGCCGAGTTTCTCATTTGCCTCGATAGTATCGAGTCCCTCTTCTTGAAGTTTATATGCGTGGATCTTGGCTGGAAGGCCGATGCCTCGCCCCTCATGCTGGCGCATGTAGAGGAGGACACCGCTGCCCGCAGCTTCGATCTGCCGCAGCGCATCGTGTAGCTGATCGCCGCAGTCGCACTTGCCGGATCCGAACACGTCACCCGTGAGGCACTCGCTGTGTACGCGGACGAGGGTCGGCTCCGAGGAAGCGGAGATGGTGCCTTTAACGAGTGCCAGATGATGCGTGCCGTCCACCAGTGATCGGTACATGTGAAGATCGAAATCGCCGTAATCCGTGGGCAGCTTGATCACTTGCTCGCGCTCCACCAGTTTTTCCCGCGTCCTGCGGTATGCAATCAGGTCCGCGATGCTGCACATCTTGAGGCCGTGCTTTTCCTTGAACTCACAGAGTTCCGGGAGCCGCGCCATGGTGCCGTCGGCATTCAGAATCTCGCATAGCACACCCGCGGGTTGCAGTCCTGCGAGACGGGCGAGGTCTACACTGGCCTCCGTATGTCCCGCACGCCGGAGCACGCCGCCGGGTTTTGCTCGAAGAGGGAAGATGTGACCCGGCTGCACCAGATCCTTCGGCTGAGTCTGGGGATCGACCAGGACCTGAATTGTGCGAGCGCGGTCATGAGCGCTGATCCCCGTTGTGACTCCGTGCGTTGCATCTACAGAAACGGTAAAATCAGTCCGATAACTCTCCCGATTTTCCAAAACCATGCGCTGCAAGCCCAACTGCTCAGCTCGGTCTTCCGTGATCGGCACACAAATGAGGCCTCGCCCATGGGTCGCCATGAAATTGACGGTTTCCGGAGTCGCTTTTTCCGCAGCCATCACGAGGTCTCCCTCGTTCTCCCGGTCCGCATCATCGGTGACGATGATCAGACGGCCGGCGCGGATATCCTGGAGGACGTCTTCGATTGGATCAAACTGCGGCTGCGTGGGCATATTTCACGTTTCGTGCTTCACAATGCTCCTTGCAAGCCCGCTCCATCGTTCCCGTTGAACAACAGCGTGGCACCTGCGGTCGCAAACGCCTCATTGGTCATCCGTGATTTCAATCGCCTGATCGAGCAAATGCAGTGCCTTCCTCAGACTCGCCTCATCCCGGGCATGCACGCGCAAGACCGGTTCACCCTCCTCCACACGGGAGCCGACTTTTTGAATCTTCGAACATCCGACAGCAAAATCGACGGGATCGCTGGCCTGCTTCCGCCCGGCCCCGAGATGAACACACGCTCGCCCGACTAGACCGGCATCAACCCGCGTCAAACACCCACCTCGGGGCGCACGGAGATCGTGCTCAATGGTGGCCCGGTGAACATCCGTGATCTGTTCCAAGATTGTGGCATCACCGCCCTGGGCTTCCACCATCGCAACGAATTTCCGCCACGCTGTTCCATCCTTAAGCCATCCGGCCAAGGTCTCGCGGGAAACATTCGCCACCGCCTCCGCCAGGTCGAGCGTCAACTCCACTAGATCCGAGGGACCGCGCCCCTGCAGCGTTTCCACCGCTTCACGCACCTCCAGCGCATTCCCAGCCGTGTGTCCGAGAGGCTCGTTCATCGGTGTCAATCGAGTAGATACCCGAACGTCCATCTCCTGCCCGACCGCAACCATGGCATCTGCCAGCAGAATGGCTTCCTCCCGGGTCTGCATGAAGGCGCCGCTGCCCCATTTTACGTCAAGCACGAGACGGTCAAGGCTCTCCGCCAGTTTCTTGCTCATGATACTCGCTACGATGAGCGGCCGAGAGGGAACGGTGGCGGTGACATCCCGCAGTGCATAGAGTTTACGGTCGGCCGGGCAGAGATCCGCAGTTTGGCCGATCATCGCCACT
>CBINJX010000796.1:0-3287 GCA_966251085.1 uncultured Verrucomicrobiales bacterium | reverse complement strand
ACTCCAAAGATACTTTGCGCCACTCCGGGAATAGATGGTGTCGCTCCAAAGATAGGCTGCGTCGCTGCGGGAATACTCCGTGCCGCTCGGGTGATCCTTTTTCCCGCTCGGAAGATAGAATTCCGATGTCGCTTTAGCGGTTTTCTCTCTCCCGTGATGGATTGCGCCGGTTGGCTGATCCATTTTCCATCTCCACTTGTGGTTTCTGTCGTTCGCCTGGTCCTTTCTCCCGGGCAGAGACTCCGCATCAAAGCGGCGGGACGTCCGGACTGTATTCAGGAAAGCTGCCGGCGAAGGGACTTTGAATTATTCTGCCGCTGCCTCAACCCCGGAGTGGAAAAACCTTCCTGGCTCACTCGGGATTCTTTCAACCGGACTGCATGGCAGATAGCCTGCCATTTCCCCACTTTCTCCTCATAAGACCCCTCCTTGCATTCACCCTCCTGGCTGCGGCTCTTTGCGCCGCTCACCATTCTACGGCCGCCGAATCTTCGAAACCGCCGCGCCCGAACATCATCGTCATTCTTGCGGATGACATCAGACAGACATGATCCCCAAGCAGAGCCGCGACGGGTCTCCGGTCCGGCAGGGCTACGGGGTAATACCGGGAGCTGCGGATACGTACATCAGTTATGGGGAAGGTTGGGGGAACGTCAGCAACACCCCTTTCCGCGAGTACAAACATAGGGTGCATGAAGGCGGCATCTCCACACCGCTGATCGTCCACTGGCCTGCTGGCATCCCGGCAACGCAGAAAAACAAGCTGATCCAGACACCGGGACACCTGATCGATATCATGGCGACCTGTGTGGATGTGGCGGGCGAAAGTTCTGCCGTGGCCGTGGAAAAAAAGGGCAAACCCCGTAAGTACCGGCATGCCGACTACGGGTGGAGGGCAAATGGAATGCTGATGTGTAGAGGCGGCTCTGTCCCGAGCTTGCGAGGGACGTGCCGCCTCTGATCTCCGGTGTGGGAGGAGGCGGCGGGTGGTGGGACTCCAGCAGATGGCATTCGCTCACAGGCTCCGCTCCGCCCATCCGCAGCCACGATAGCTGACGCTACAAACTCTGCGGCAGGATCTGCTTTTTAAGCCGCTCGATTCCTTCCGAGGCGAACTCGCTGGCAGGGTAAAGCTTCTGCGCCTTCAGATACCAAGCGAGACTGGAGCCGATCTGGTCTTTCTTCTCCATCTCCTGTGCTCCGCGGAGAGTTCGGACGAAATCTGCCGCCTGCGTGGTCATATCCGCGCGCACCTGGTTCAGCTTGGAGTCGTCCGGGAATTTCGCGGCCGCCTTTTCCACACTCTCCCATGCTCCCGCGAAATTGCTCTGGCGCTTCATCTCTTCAGCCCGGAGCACTGCAGCCTCGATGACCTGCATGTCGGCCATGATCTGCTTCATCTGCTCCTGCCGCTCCGGATACTGCGCGGTCGCGGCGATGTACCGGGCGCTGTTCTCGAAGATCTGGCGGTAATTCTTCTGGCTGCGGAGTTGATCAAAGTCGATCAGCGCCTGCTGTTGCACATCTCCTTGGGCGAAGATCATGCGAGATACCTCGGCGAGAGCCGGATTCCGCGGCCAGAGTTCCGTTGCGGCGGCGAGTTCGGTTTCCAAGGTTTGGCGGTCACCACTCAGGGCGGCGTTGCGCGCCTTGGCCAGGCGCATCGTGGCAACGGTGCGAGCGGTCTCGATCGCTGCCATCGGCTTCGACGGATCGAAATCTTTTGCAACCGTGGTCATCTCCTTCACCAGGTTTTCCGCCAGGGTGTAATCCTTCACCTCCAAGGCAGAGACGAGCTGATTCGATTTCTGGGCAAAAGCCAGCGTCTGCCGCTTTTTGGCGCGAGGCAGGGTGCGGATCTCGGGGAGATATTCGCCGACGGTGAATGCCTCTGCCAGACGTTGTGAAGCGCTGGCGAGTTCGTCGTTCTGGAGGAGAAATTCGAATGCCTTCACGCTCTCGCGCACATCGCGGATCGCCTCGTTCGCCATTGTGTCGAGAGTGCTCACCGTGGGCGGTACCCCGGTGCTTCGCATGAAGACATCCTTGGTATCCTTGCCCAGGTTCAGCTTCGAGTCGCCGTCGGAAAAGAGCGCGCGATAAAACCGGGTAGCCATCAGCACATGCTGGAAACGGCGCTGCAGAAAGAACTGCACGATCATTGCCTGGAACTCCACCTTGGCCTGAATCTCGGAGAGTTCGCGCTTGGCCTCGTTTGCCTTGATCCGCGCCATCGTCTCGGCGAGGCGGCTCAGGTGCGGGGTGAGGGTACGGACCTCCTTGCTCACCGAGGAGTTGGTGGTCCCGTCCGCGTTCTTGCTCGCCTGGGTATCAGTTCGCTCCAGCGAACCTGATTGCCCAGTCATCCCGGCGTTCCATTCGTGCTTGCGGCGTTCCTGTTCCAGCGACTGGTTGGCAATTAAAAGGCGCTGCTGCTGCCGTTGCGACATCCACACCGTGTAAACGGCATCGGCGAGAGCATCGCAGAGCCGCGCATCGATATCGTACTGCGAGCCGCGAGGGAGGAGGCGGAACGCGTAGTCGACGTTCTGTGTGTTCGCATTCCCCGGGGCGAGACGGTTCAGGATTTCATTGATGATCGCCTGATATCGACGGTCATTCTCGGAGGTTTCCTCCGGCGCATTCAGGTACTTCTCGAAGCGGGCCTGAAAGAGGCGGTTGTTATTGATGTTCCAGTGTTTCCCATCCCAGCTGAGAATCTCCGAGCCGGGATCGAAGCTCGGCACCTCGCGGCCGAGAAAGGTGGTGTTGCTCCCGGGTGCCTTACTCGCAGTCGCAGCCGGTGCGGCGGCTGGGGCAGACTGGGCTGGCGCCGGAGCCGGGGCGGGGGCTGCTGGTGGAGGTGGTTCCAAGACCTGGCCGGAAGCAGTACCGGCGATCAACAATGCCGCAAACGCTGCGGCTCTCGCCCAGGATCCTTGAGAGTTCGGCATCGTTTTCATGACTTTTTAACGTCCTGCACGCGAAGGATTCCTTTTTCCGCGACCTCAACTTTGAAAAAGAACCGTTGTCCGCGCTCGATGTTTACATGGTTGAACTGAGGTGGAATCAGGAGCGGCAGTACGTCGCTATCCGGAGTGCTTCCGAGATCCACGGAGAAAAGACGGCCGGCAGTCGGAGACCAGTCCAGCGACTTCGCGACGGTCGCCTCGAGCTTGTAGGAGTTACCCCGCAGACTATTTGCATTATCGAGGTAATCCTGGACGGGCAGGGCGGTCATCGTCCGGTATGGATCACTGGCTTTGCCGTAGAGAGCGTATCCGCCT
>CBINJX010000795.1:0-3290 GCA_966251085.1 uncultured Verrucomicrobiales bacterium | reverse complement strand
TTGCTCCGAGTCCTGCGCGCTCCACGAGCGGCTTACAAGCTGCCCTTCGTCGAGATTCCAGAACTCCATGGCTGCCACGGTGATCAGCCTCCGACCAGGATGGTCAGGGCACCCGCAGACAGGGATGTCTGCGCTACCGCGCAAGCGCCCCCTCACTCACCGGCGGGAGATGTGGGAAGACACCAGATTGTTATCTGAGGTTGGTCCGGTGGCGGCGCTATGCCTCGCGCGACCACCGGCCTCTCTCTTATCCCTCTGGGACAGGAGCTTTTAGCTGATTCAATTCAGCAGAGCTTACTTCCTCCGACGCCGTCCAAACAACCCGACTGCCGCGCAGCCGAGGAGCATCGCAGCCGATGGTTCGGGGATGGTCTGCTGGACGACGAGGTTATCGAACTCCGCACTCACGCTGTCACCAATGGCACGGGCCTGACCGGTGAGCGCCACCGTGAAGGTTTCCGGGAAATTGGTGAAGTTCTGGCTGGCGACGATGTTGCCATCGAGAAGGATATGGATGAACACGTCGCCGGGAATGCCAGTTGGGACCAACTGGAGTGCCATGGTGTGTTGTCCACCATCGGCATCGAGGGAGTCCAAAGAGGCGATGTTGTTACCGCTTCCGGTTGGATTCAGCGTGCCGAGTCCTCCGTCATCCCGTGCGTTCCAGCCCCATCCACCCTCGTTCATATTTTGCCCGAAGTGGAGGTAGTGCCCACCATCACCGATGATCCAAAGGCTCGAACGGAAGCGTCCAGTTCCCGTGAGGGAAAGCCGGTCCACGCTCACCAGCGTCTCGATATTAGAATCCAGAGTGAACTTCGATTCCACGCTGGTTCCGAACCAGTATTGGCTGGTGGCGGTGCCACCCAGGGTCAGCTTTCCGTCGGTGACGTCGGGTGCGTTATAACCTGCCGGTGCATTGTTTTCGAGGCCGCGGTCGGTGACATTCCACTGATCGAGGTTGGAGAAATCTTCGCTTTTCGTCGTGACGAACGGTGCTGCGACGGTTGCGACTTCATCGGGCGCGGCAAGACCTTTTGCAATGCGGGCGACCGACGAGAGGGGAATCGCGTCGCTCCAGATCGCGACATCGTCGAGCGATCCCTGCCAGTTCTCCAGGTTTGCATTGCCGCCAAAGTAGAGCGGTTGGGGATTGTTCAATCCTTCCGTGATCGTGCTGCTGCCGATGACCATGCCGTTGCGGAAATAGGTGAGCTTGCTGCCTTGCTTCACCAGCATGCTGTGCATCCACGCACCCGGCGCCATGTCTGCATAATTGAGGTTCTGCGAAGCACCGGAGCGGTGATACTCAAAGTTCGTCTGAGTGAACTTGATGAATTCCCGTGGGTCCCACTCACCGCCTTCAGGCCGATAGCGGTTTCCAATGATGGTGTTGTTGTTCTGAACGGTTCCGTTCATCGGCTCCAACGTTGAGTTCGACCAGAACGACCATGTGAAGTTATTCGTCAGCGTCATCTGGGGGATGGTCGTATCGCCGACGTGCACGAACCCATCGACACCGTCGAACTGGAGTACCTGTCCACGGACGGGATCGTTGACCCACTCGACACCATTGAGCAGGATTCCTTCGATTCCTCCTGCTACGCTATTTGGCGCGACGAATCCTTCTGTTTCGTCGAGTGGCCAATAGCCTTCTAGTGCCGCGGAGGCATGGTGTACGAGCAGTAGTGAGATAGCGCCTTGGAGAGCATACCGGGAGAGAGAGCCGATCTTCATGGGAGGGTTTGGGATGTAACCAGCCCCCGTCTAATCAAATGTTTCGGAATTGTCACGTGCTCTAAGGAAACGTTTCTTGATTTTTCGGCGAATTTTAATTGGTGCTCGGGATACGAAGCGGAGGAGTTGGTTTACTAAGCAACCTTAATGACCAGCCGAGACAGGATTGCTTGTGGAACGATGTGACGTATGCTGGCGAAACTCCGGTTTTCCCCCGCACTTCACCCCGACCGGAGAGCAGTCTCTCAAATGATCCAGTTCCTCCCGCGCCTCTTCTTTGCGTTGATCGCAGTGTCGAGTTTCGCAACGGTCGCTTTCGCAGCTCCCGCAGTATCCACGATCTCACCTCCCGCAGGTGGAAGCGTGTCCGCGCTCACCTCGGTGAGCATCACGTTTTCGGAGTCGGTGGCCGGAGTGGATGCTGGCGACCTCCTGGTGAATGCCGAGGCGGCGACTTCGGTCAGTGGCTCCGGCGCTGGGCCATACGTCTTTACCTTTACGCAACCGCCACCTGGGACCGTGTCGGTCTCGTGGGATGTGGAACATGGAATTACCGGCTTGGGAACGGGGGCATTCGCTCCGGTGAGTGGCTGGAGTTATACACTGACGGATGTACTGGCGCCGACGATCGCAAAGATCCGTACCTCCGTGCCGGGACAGGAACTCGATGCGATCGCGCCGCTGCCCGGCTCTACCGTGGGAACCCTCAGCAGCGTGGAGATTTTCTTCAGCGAGCCAGTGACTGGAGTCGATGCGGCAGACCTTCGGATCAACGGCAGCCCGGCAGCGAGCCTTCAAGTTACCCAGGCGGGCGCGTATCAGTTCAGCTTCACGCAGCCTGCGACTGGGCCTGTGAACTTCTCCTGGGCCTCGGGGCATAACATTCGGGATACGTCACCGGCGGCAAATGCATTTGTCGCAAACTCCTGGAGTGTCACGCGGAGTAGCAACGGGGCCGGCACCCTCGTGATCAACGAGTTCCTGGCGGCCAATGCCACCAGCATCAAGGACGAGGACGGTGATTCTTCCGGCTGGATCGAGATCTACAATCCGACCGCAAGTGCGGTGAACCTCACCGGATGGTCTCTCACGAACGACTCGCGCCAGCCGAGGTTGTGGGTTCTTCCGAGCCGTCTGCTCGCAGCGAACAGCTATCTCGTGGTTTTTGCCTCCGGAAAGGATCGCCGCCCAACGAGCGGGAATCTGCACACCAATTTCAAACTCAGCACAAGTGGCGGCTACCTGGCGCTGAATCCACCGGACATGCCGACTGTTGTTGGACCGAACTTCGATTCGTATCCGGCCCAGCGCTACGACTACAGTTACGGCCTTCAGAGTGGAGGAGGCATGCGCTATTTCGCGCGGCCTGCGGGCACGACGGATACCCGTCCGGGAAGCGCAAATCCGGCAAGTACCCTCACGAGTATCACGCCGCTTCCGAATGCCTCCGTATCCCGCGGATTTTTCCATGATCCTTTCCAGGTGGTGCTGTCATGCTCCGATGCGAACGCAACGATCCGGTACACACTGGATGGAAGTGAGCCGCTGGCCTC
>CBINJX010000794.1:0-3296 GCA_966251085.1 uncultured Verrucomicrobiales bacterium | reverse complement strand
GGCGAAGTGTGGTTTCCGCCTCACAACTCGCCTTCAGGATCCACTCACTCCGAAACACGCCAACTGCAAAAGAATTGATCCAAGCGGATCGAGAGCACGAAACCGATCCTGATAAGGCCGTGCAGCGTGTACTAGACTTTTTACGCTTGTGGGCAGAATTCCACTTTCCACGCCTCCTTCGAGCACTGGACGGTATTCAGCGTGATGTCTTTCGGCGCGCGGGTCTGCCTGCTGGAAATTATGAATTTTTCGCAGCGCAAGTTGAGTCCCTTTTCTTCAACCCAGAAATCACCGCACTGGACGAATACGGCGTTCCGCTAGAATTGGCGCGCAAGCTCCAGCGGCAACTCGACGGCGGTGGTGACTTGGATCGAAGCCTAGAGCGTCTACGCGTACTCGACTTGGACGCACTGCGCCTCACTTCGTTCGAGCGTAGTATGCTAGAAGACGCTCGATCACACATCTGACTGAACTGCGCAAGGCAGAGCTGAAAGAGAAGGGGGAGCGACCGGTTTAACCGGGGCTAACCTGTTCCGAGGGTGGCAGTTTTAGGAGCCCTACCGCGATTATGAATTTGTCGCCGCGCTGCGGCGACAAATTCATCCAGAGGCGGACGATGACTTGATGGAGGAACAGGGCTCGATCGACTGATGCGAAGAACGCTGCTGAACCCGGTGCACGCGGAACGTCACCTCCAGAAGTCCCGGCTAACATTCCGCCTCCTCCGGAATTATCCCCGCGCCCCCTATGCGCACGCGCTTCGTCCTCCCCCTTTCTCTATCCCTCGCAGCCGCCTCCACCCTCCTCACCTCCGCCACCGCCGAGGTCCCGGATTACCGCTTTAAGGTCGAGACTCTCTTTGAAGGCATTCCGCAGCCGATGGAGATCGAGATGGCTCCGGATGGGCGGATTTTCTTCAACGAGTTCTCCGGGAAGCTGCGGGTTTATGATCCGAAGTCGAAGCAACTCGCCGATGTGGGGAAGCTGGAGGTGTTCAACGGGCAGGAGAACGGGTTCCTGGGATTTGCGCTCGATCCGAAGTTTGCGGAGAACGGGTGGGTTTACTGCCTGTATTCGCCGAAGGGTTTTGATGGGCAGAATCTGAGCCGCTTTCAGGTGAAGGACGGGGTGCTGGACCTGGCGAGCGAGAAGGTGTTGCTGACGGTGGAGGAGCAGCGCAAGGAGTGTTGTCACCACGCGGGTTCGGTCGAGTTTGGTCCGGATGGCTGCCTCTATTTCTCCACCGGTGACAACACCCATCCGCACGGCGATTCGCAGGGGTACGCGCCGATCGATGAGCGGCCGGACAAATCCCCGTGGGACGCCCAGAAATCGGCGGCGAATACCAACAGCCTCGCGGGAAAGATCTGCCGGATTCGGCCGAAGGCGGATGGCACCTATGAGATTCCCGAGGGCAATCTCTTCAAGCCGGGCACCGAGAAGGCGCGTCCGGAGATCTACGTAATGGGCTGCCGCAATCCGTGGCGGATGTCGGTCGATTCCAAGACCGGTTATGTCTATTGGGGGGAGGTGGGGCCGGATGCGCATAACGACGGACCGCGCGGGCCGCGGGGGTACGATGAGCTGAATCAGGCGAAGAAGGCGGGCAACTTCGGCTGGCCGTATTTCATCGGGAACAACTTTGCTTATTACGACTACGACTACATCACGAATAAAGTCGGCGCCCGGTTCGACCCGCTGAAGCCGATCAACGAAGGGCCGAACAATACCGGGCTGCGCGAGCTGCCTCCCGCCGAGCCGGCGATGATCTACTGGCCGTACGGAGAGTCGCGGGAGTTTCCGGAAATGGGCGGGGGCGGCCGCACGGCGTGTGCCGGTCCGGTGTTTCATTATCGCCCGGAGTTTGAGCAGACGAACGGTTTCCCGAAGGATTTCGACGGCTGGCTGCTGTTCTGGGATTGGGAGCGTCCGACGATCCGCTGGGCAAAGCTCGACGCACAGTCGAACTTCCAGGACATCGCGCCTTTCACCGCGGCGGTGCTGACGGCGCACAAGCCGGAGCAGATCGAAAAACTGAAGCCGGAACTCGCGGAGGGGGCTGCGCTGATGCGGCGTCCGGTCGATGCCTTCTTCGGTCCGGATGGCTGCCTTTATTTCATGGATTACGGCGAGACGTGGGGCGCGAACAAAGACTCGAAGCTGGTGAAGATCAGCTACGTGCGCGGCAACCTCGCGCCGGTTGCCAAGGCCGGAGCCGACCGGACTGTCGGCCGTGAGCCGCTGCGCATGAAGCTCAGCAGCACGGGCTCAAAGGATCACGAAGGCGACGCGCTCAGCTACGAGTGGCGGCTGCAGCCCGGCGGCAAGGTGCTGGGCAAGACGGCGGAGCTGGAGGTGAATCTCGACACGCCCGGCAATTACATCGCCGAGCTGCAGGTGACCGATGCCAAAGGTGCGAGCAGCACCGCGAGCGTGCCGCTGGTGGTGGGGAACTCCGCGCCGCAGGTGAAGTTCGACGCGCCCCGTGACGGCGATTTCTTCACGCCGGGCAAGCCGGTGAAATACAGTGTGAGTATCGAGGACATGGAGGATGGCGCTTCGTCGACAAAGCCGGATGAGTTTGGTTTCCGCACACTTGTCAGCAGCATGCACATCGGCGCCGATGGCAAAGCCGCAGTGAGCGATCCGGGTCTCGCGTTGATGAAATCGAGCGACTGCTTCAACTGTCATCAGGTCGAGCAGAAGATCATCGGACCGAGCTTCCTCGAAATCGCTGATCGCTACCGCGGCCAGCCCGCCGCGCTCGACGCCTCGGCGAAACGCGTGCGCGAAGGCAGCACAGGAGTCTGGGGACAGGTCCCGATGCTCCCTCATCCGCAGCATACCACCGACGAGGTCACGATCATGCTGCGCTGGGTCTTTGGCCTGGAGAAAGGCAAAGGCGGCACCGTGCTCGCCCGTGGTCTGGCCGGTGAGATCACCGCGCCCAAGAATGCAAAATCGGGCTCGTTTGTCCTGGAAGCCACTTACACCGATGCAGGCCGCGCACCGGCGGGAGTGCTCAGCGGCAAGAGCTCGGTGACCCTGCGTTCACGCCGGGTCGAGGCGGAAGCGGGGCAGGTGAACGGGCCAAGCATCATGGGGAATGGACAGGCCAGCGGTAAAAAGGTGATCGGCTCGATCAACGACAAACAGTTCGTGAAGTTCGAGACGATCAACCTGGCAGATGTCGGCGGAGTAACCGTGCGGGCTTCCTCTGGGAATGTTGGTGGCGTGATCGAGTTGCGTCAGGGAGCGGTGGATGGCGCGCTCCTCGGCAGCGTGGAGATTCCCAA
>CBINJX010000793.1:0-3299 GCA_966251085.1 uncultured Verrucomicrobiales bacterium | reverse complement strand
GTCGCGAAGGTGATTGCCGTTCGCAGCCGGTTCATTCCCGACCGAATCGACGCAAAGGTCGGCGACACCCTCACAGTACACGTGACGAATATTGAGCAGACCTCGGACATGATTCACGGCCTCGCGATCAACGAGCATAACATGAACGTCGTGATCGATCCGGGTGAAACGAAGACGTTCCGTGTAAAACTCGACCGGCCAGGAGTGTTTCCGTTCTACTGCACCAACTTCTGCTCCGCGCTCCATCAGGAGATGCAGGGTTATGTAGCGGTCAAGCCAGCCGATGCACCCGCGGAAGGACAACCTGCAACCGTGAATCCGAATCAGCCGGTGGCGCCGACCGGGGCAAACCCGCTTGCTCCAAACGTGCCGGCTCAATCAAATCCAGCTGCTCCAGCACCCGGTCAGCCGGTACCCGCGCCTGAAAGCAAGGCAGAACCAAGCGCACCGGCGCCGACTCAGCCTCCGACTGCCACACAGGGGGCATCTGCGGCTCCGGCACCAAACCAAGGTTCCACGGGAACCTCTGGTCAGCAGCCTGAAGCGCAGCCAGCATCACCTGCTCCTGCTGCACCCGCCGCAACAGAGCCTGCGTCACCGACGCCTGCTGCACCTGCCACAACAGAGCCTGCGTCACCTGTTCCTGCTGCACCGCCCGCACCTGCCACTCCCGGAGAACCGGCTGCGGCAAATCCTGCCGCTCAATAATCAGCACGGCTCGATCTGATAGTCATCTAATCCCGCACGCGTTCAATCCGCCCGGGATTCCACCCTCGAAACGGCGACCTCCCGCTTCCCGTGTCCAGAGTCCACCCGTATTCGAGCCTCTCCGAACATAGGCTCCCGATCTCAATCTTACTCTCTGAGCAGTCCGCCTGCTGAAGGAGAGTGGGATTAAGAATAAGGTTAGGAGGCGCTCCTGTTCGGATAGGCTCTGAGATTACGATCGAGAGCCTCTCCGGCTAATCACCCAAGCCTGAACTCTCATCGAATTCTAAAATCAACACCCCATCCAGCAGGTTGCTGGAACCAAGTTTCTGCTTTCCATGGCAAGATTTCACGAGCTTCTCAAACGCGAGTTCAGGTTTCTCGCTCGTCCACTCAGTCTTACGTCGCGGCTTCTGTTGCTGGGCGGCGTCATTGCCCTGATGCTGTCCTACTGGTTTCCGCTCTGGCAGATCAAACTTGTCGCTCCACAGTATCAGGAGGGACTTACGCTCGATATCCATTCCTGGCGCATCATCGCCGGAAATAATGGGAACGACATCAACGAGATCAATAATCTCAACCACTACATCGGGATGAAGCCGATTCATGAGGCCGACTTCTTCGAGATGCGGTGGATGCCGTTCATCATCGGGGTGTTTGTGATTTACACACTTCGAGCTGCGGTCTTCGGGATGATGCGCTATGTTATCGATCTGCTCGTGCTGTTCTCGTATTTCGGTGCCTTCTCCCTCGCCAGCTTTGTGTACCGGATGTGGAGTTACGGCCATCATCTCGATCCTAAAGCTCCGATGACGATCGAACCATTTACACCTGTGATTTTTGGGAAGCAGCAGATTGCAAATTTTACTCAATCCAGCTTGCCACAAGGGGGAACCTATCTCCTGAGCCTCTATGTTCTGCTCTTGGTGTTGGCGGTCTGGTATTCCCGGAAGGAAACTGTATGAAGAACGGAATTGGCCGAGTGTTCGCGATGTGGATGGCGATAGCAGGAAGCAGAAACGCTGGCTGGTTTCGGGCGACGATGGTTGCAGTTGCACTTGCGTGGGTTGCTCCTGTTTCTGCGGCTACTCTCCAGGAACAGATTGATGCGGCATCGTCTGGTGCAACGATCAATCTCCCTTCAGGTCGTTATTCCGGACCAGTAGTCATCACAAAGTCGATCACACTTCGTACTGATGGAGGAGCGTCGATCATAGGAGACGGGAAGACACATGTGATCCATATCAAAGCGGAAGATGTGACGATTGAGGGGTTCACAATATCTGGTTCCGGCCTCAAATTGGGATTGGATCATTCCGGTGTGTTCATCGAAGGACATCGGGCTGCGGTCCGGAACAATACAATCAGCGAGTCTCTCCACGGGATCTATGTAAAGAAGGCGAACGACTGTCAGCTGTCGGGGAACCGAATTTTCGGCAAGGCGGAGGTGACGGTTCCCCTGGAGCAGGTCGATCCGCGTGCTCGGCCTGGCGGTGCGGAAACTTGCGAGATCAGTCTCGATCAGAACCGGCGGGGAAATGGAATTCACCTTTGGAATTGTGAACGGGCGGTGATCACCGGGAACGAGATCCGGGACGCACGAGACGGAATCTATTTTTCCTTCGCCAACCGTTGCCTGATCCGCCGCAATCTGATTTCCCGTGTTCGCTTCGGATTGCATTATATGTATTCCGATGGCAACGTCTTTGAGCAGAACAGGTTTGCCGAGGCGGCCGTCGGTTCCACGCTGATGTTTTCCCGGAACATGGTGGTGCGTGGGAACAGCTTCGCTGCGAATGTAGGGCATCGTGCGTATGGAATGGTTCTGACGCAGGTGGATACTTCCCGCATCGAACACAACGATTTTACCGGCAATTCCATCGGCCTCTGTGTCGAGTACTCGAGTACGAATACATTCGTAGGGAACACATTTGCACGCTCGTACATCGGTGCGAGGCTTACTGGCGGCTCGGATGGGAACCGGTTTGCCCGGAATGTCTTCGCGGGAAACCTTCATCCTGTGGAGATCGATGGCGATTTCTCGAACAATAATTGGGCTGACGACAGGAGCGGCAACCGGTGGGGAAACTCCACGGAAGTGGATCTCGATGGCGACAATGTAGGGGATTTGCCCCATCAGGAAACGGATCTGCTCGGCCCTCTTCGCCGACCATTCCCCATGGCGGCATTCCTCTCTGGCAGCCCCGCCCTCGAGTTGATTCGATTTGCGCAGCAGCACGTCAAGATTCCTGGACTATCTGCCATCAAGGACCCAAAGCCTCTTACCTCGCGGTTTCGCGCACGAGTCCAGACCTCCAATGATTGAAATCAAGGAGCTTACCAAACGTTATGGTTCGCAGGAAGTTCTTCACGGCCTTTCGTTTGTTGCACAGCCAGGCCAGATCACGTTGTTCATTGGCGCCAACGGCGTGGGAAAGACCACTACCCTCCGAATTCTCAGCGGGCTCCTGCGGCCTGACGGCGGTGACGCTTTCATCTGCGGTCACTCAATCATCAGAGCCCGTGCAGAGGCTCAAAAATTCCTGGCTTACCTGCCTCAGGTGATCGCTTTTCATCCCAGGCTTACCTGT
>CBINJX010000792.1:0-3301 GCA_966251085.1 uncultured Verrucomicrobiales bacterium | reverse complement strand
AGGCCCGCTGGCCATCACTGGCACGACCCTGCTGCGCATGGCTGCCTTTGGTGCGGCATCGGTCCCGAGCGAGACGGTGACACACTCCTACATCTTTCCCGAGAAGGTTTTCTCGCAGCCAAGTCCGCCGTACGACAATCCCTTCCGCTCGGATGATAATTCAAACCCGGCGCTGCCCACAGCCGGTGGAGTGCAGTTCCCGATTAGTTGGGGAACCGCAGGGAGCAGCTTTCCGGGACTCATTACGAATCTTCCGTCACGCACGGTGCCGGCGGATTACGGGATGGACCCGGAAGTTTACAATGATCCGACGAAGTACGCAGATGACGGAACCGTGGACAATGTGAGGGGCAGGACAAACAAAGATCGGATTCGTCAGGGTTTCCGGGACATCCCGAGTCTTTCCGTGGTCTTGAACATCGATGACATGTTCGGACCCAATGGAATTCATCCGAAGTCCACGCAGAAATCGCCACCGGTCGAGAAGGCGTGTTCGGTGGAGTTGTTGCTGCCTGATGGATCGAGCGGTTTTGCGACAACCTGCGGGATTCGGCCTCATGGGAACTCTAGTCGCTTACCCGAGAATACGCCGAAGAAGGGATTTACCCTGAAGTTCAAGGGGGCCTTCGGTGCGGCGAATCTGGAGTACAAGCTGTTTCCGGATTCCGCGGTTCGAAAGCTCGATGATTTGATCCTGCGCGCAGATTACAATGTCAGTTGGGGGCACTGGGATCCTACGCAGCGATTGAGAGCAACTCGCCAGCGCGACGCGTGGGCAAAGGAAACCTTCCGGGCGATGGGGCGTGGCGCGGGACACAACTACTATGTGAACCTGTTCATCAACGGCATCTACTGGGGCACATATGACGTAGCCGAGCAGGAGAACGATACTTTTGCCGAGAACCATTTCGGCGGGGACAAGTCCGACTACGACGTCGTGGAGCAGGGGAGCCTCAAGTCAGGAACGCTGACGGCTTACAATGCGATGCGCAGCCTCGCATCGACGGATCTGTCGGATAACAGCCGGTACGAGCAGATGAAGCAGTACCTCGATGTGCCGTGGTTCATCGACTACATGCTGCTCCATTTCTACGAGGGACACGAGGACTGGGGCGCTGATATCAACAAGAACTGGTATGCGATTCGCAACGCGGCGAAGAATGGAACCTTCAAGTATCTGCCGTGGGATCAGGAAAACATCCTTCTGGGGCACACCACTGATCGGACAGGTGTCACCAACCCTCCATCCGGCCTGCATACGCGGCTGATCCTCAACAGCCAGTACAAACTCGATTTTGCCGACCGCGTACATCGGCACCTTGTGGCGGCGGATGGTGTCCTGCAGCCGGAGGCAAACATCGAAAGATGGAGCCGGTGGCATGGACTGCTGGCAAACGCGCTTGTCGGAGAGTCGGCCCGCTGGGGAGATTACCGACGGGACGTGCACGTGCGTGGTTCGGCTCCCTTATATACATGGAACGATCATCTGCTCGCCGAACATGAGCGGCTCACTGGTACCTATTTCCCGCAGCGTACAAGGATTGTCCTGGGGCATCTGCGCAACCGCGGACTCTACCCGACACTCAACGCCCCTGAGGTTCGTGACAATGCGACGAATCAACTGGTTGGTAGCCAGCGGGTCACTGCCGGTTTCAAGGCAAAGATGAATTTGTTGAGTCCTGCTCCATCGGGGACCACCAGCGCCGGAACCATTTATTTCACAACAAATGGCGTCGATCCGCGCGTGTATTACACCGGCGCAGTTGCCGCGACAGCCCAGGCATATACGACGCCGATTACCGTCAATGCGACGACCACGATAAAGGCGCGCGTGCTCAACGCAGGTGCCTGGAGTGCACTGAATGAGGTGACATTCACTGTTGGTGAACCATTGATCCCGCCGGTAAGAATCACCGAGATCATGTACAATCCGCCGGGAGGAACGGCGCATGAATTCCTGGAGTTCCAGAACACGGGCACTCAATCGGTGAACATGCAGGGATGGTCCATGGACGGGGTGGAGTTTGTCTTTCCAGTCGGTACGGTTCTTGGCCCCGGGGACAGGCTCGTCATTGCTTCGAACGATGATCCCGTGAGCTGGGCATCCCGCTATCCCGGTGTCACTCCGCTGGGCTATTATGGCGGATCGCTGAATAACGCCGGGGAGACTCTCATCCTCAAAGATCTCAACGGGGGCATCGTCGTCTCCGTGGAGTATGGGGATCGCGCACCGTGGCCAAAAGCTGCGGATGGGGACGGCTATTCGCTCGAGATCATTGATCCTTCCGGGGACACGGATGTGCCGGAGAACTGGCGGGCGAGCGTGGCGCTCGGCGGAACCCCCGGGTTGGTAAACAGCGCGCAGCCAGCCTCTACGGTCGAGCTCAGTGAGGTGATGGTGCTGAATACGACGGTCAGCAACGCCGGCTTGTTCTCGTCGTACGTCGAACTCCGCAATACCAGCGGCACCACCGCTAATGTCGCTAACTGGCAGCTCACGACCAACGCGGGGAGTTATACACTCCCGGCCAATGCAAGCCTCCCGGGAAATGGCCGCCTGGTGATCTGGCTCGATGGCGCCACCGGTGGTACGGGACTGCATGCGCCGGGGTTGAATCTCGATGCGGAGATGGATGTGGTGCGCCTCTTCCCTCCGGGGGAAACTGTGCCGGCAGACCTCGTGGCGTTCCGCTGGCAAATTCCGGGGTTTTCTATTGGACGCATCGGAGCAGCAAAATCCGAGTGGGTCCTGACCCAGGCTTCCCCCGGTGCGGTGAATGCTGCTGCTTCACTCGCTCCCAGCAGCAGCGTGGTGCTGAACGAATGGCTGGCAAACCTGGGGAGCTCCGACACGTACGATTGGGTGGAGTTACATAACAAACATGCGTCACTCCCGGCTGCGATCCGCGGCCTCTACCTGCAAACCGACACTCGGCTCGCCCGGATTCCCTTTCTCGGTTTCATAGCGCCCGGCGGTTTCCTTCAGCTTCCGCTCGGAGAACAGGCCCGTACGATCGACCTGAAATTATCCGCAACGGGCACATCGCTTTCCCTGCTGGATGGAAGCGGCGTTCTGCTGGAAACGGTGGCGGTGACCTCACTGCCTCCCGGTGTCACCGAGGGACGTTTTCCTGACGGTGCAACGAGCATCGTCAGCTTCGGTTACAACCCGACACCGGGCGCTTCCAACGTAAAGATCACCAACTACACCGGCCCGGTTTTCAACGAGTTGCTGGTGGTGAACCAGTTTGGAGAGCTGGCCCCGTGGGGAGAGCGCGCCCCCTGGGTTGAACTTTTCAAC
>CBINJX010000791.1:0-3312 GCA_966251085.1 uncultured Verrucomicrobiales bacterium | reverse complement strand
AGTGTGGTCAGATCGCCTTGAGGGGTGACCTTAAAAACTCTGCCATCTGCGGTTCCATAGAAGTTGCCGTCCGCCCCTTTCACCAACTTCTCATTAACGGTCTTATTCGGGCCAAATTCAGGAAAGTACGCTACTATGCTAAGCGCACCATCAGGCGTCACCTTGAAGATCCTGGCCCGGTAGTTCGCCCATTGCCAAGGATCACGATAGGGGTAAACAATTCCATAGAAACTGCCATCATCTCCCTCCACCAAGCCTCCGGTGGGTGCGTGCCCAATATCCTGATCAGATAATCCAAACGTAAATGATGCAAGCGTAGTAATGGCACCGGTTGGTGTCATCTTGAAGACAGTGCCGCGGTCATTTGCTCCTCCGGATGCAGTTGTTCCGTAGAAATTACCATCGACTGATTCCATCACCCCTCCCGATGGAAGAGAGCCATTTGTACCCTCGAAGGACGCAAGCGTAGTAAGCCCCCCTTCTGGCGTTACCTTGAAAACAGTGCCCTTCGCATGAGTTCCTCCACCAGAGGTCGTGCCATATAAGTTCCCGTCACTTCCCTTCAGCAACTCTCCTCTTGGATATGCACCATTAGCACTATTGAAGGAGACAAGCGTAGTGAGCTCCCCTCCCGGTGTGACTTTGAAAACCGTACCCAAGCCATATATCCCCCCACGGTAAGTGGTTCCGTAGAGATCTTCAGAGGGCCCTTTTACAAGGCCCTCATTGGGGATTTCCCCTCGATGGTCACTGAACAAAACTTCAAACGTCTGCCCTCCCGAGGTGGACTGTAGAGCAGCGAGAAGCGCCAGAACTAGGGCAAATAGAGCAGTATGCATCGGGTTGACGCTGTGGAAAATGAAGGAAGGCACTCTCTGTAGAGCTGCATGCTGGGAACCGACCAATGACAGGCAATCCGGCAAACCGCAGCCAAAGCAAAAATCTAGGGCGTAACGCAGCCCGGAGGAAAGTTTTATCTACATACGCGATAAAGCTGCCATGGCGAATAAACCGTCATGAGCCGATGACAACGTAAAACGCTCTTTCACATAAATGCGCCGTCCCATCTAAGTAGACTTCCAATTCCCCTGCGCTCTATCAGCCAGCCTGCCGCCCCCGCGGCTTTCGCCTTGCCCCGTTCTTCCGCTGCGGCAGATTAGGCATCCCGCGCATTGCGCAAATCTTTTCTTTCAACACTCAGCCCTCAACACTCAACCATTACCAATGGCCGAAGAAGCACGTAAGACTCTCGAAGAACGCGCGAAGATGAGCGACATCGATCGCCTGCGCCACTCCGCGGCGCATGTGCTGGCGACGGCCATCCTGCGCATCTGGCCCGACGCCCAGTTTGCCTACGGGCCGCCGGTGGAAAACGGGTTCTACTACGATGTGGACCTGAAGCACCGCATCTCGCCCGAAGATTTCGAGAAGATCGAGGCGGAGATGAAAAAGGAGGTCAAGGCGAACAATGTCTTTGAGAAGATCGTGGTCTCCCGCGAGGAGGCCAAGAAGATGGCGGAGAGCGGACGCCTCGGCGGGCTCACGGAGCGCCCCGAAGTCGCCAGGTTCAAGCTCGACCTGATCAACTCCATTCCCGAGGGCGAGGAGATCTCTCTCTACAAGAACGGTGACTTCATCGATCTCTGCGCCGGACCTCACGTGATGCGCACGGGCAACATCGGCGCCTTCAAGGTGACGAGCGTCGCCAGCGCTTATTACAAAGGCGATGAGCGCAATCCGCAGCTCCAGCGCATCTACGGCACCGCCTTCAAGAACAAGACGGAGATGGAGGCCTACTTCACAATGCTGGAGGAGGCGAAGAAGCGCGATCACCGCAAGCTCGGCAAGGAACTGGAGCTTTTCACTTTCGACGACGATGTCGGCCCGGGTCTGCCAATGTGGCTGCCGCGTGGCACAGTGCTGATCGAGGAGCTGGAGCGTCTCGCGAAAGAAACGGAATTTGCCGCCGGATATCAGCGCGTCCGCACGCCGCATCTGGCTCGCGAGAATATGTATCTCACCAGCGGGCATCTGCCGTACTACGCGGATTCCATGTTCCCGCCGATGCTGCTCCCGGTGGAGCACGGTCAAAGCCTGCAGCAGCAGGAGCGTGAGCATTTCCGCAAGCTGCTCGATGCCGGAAACCAGAACCAGTTCTCCGATGCCGAGCTGGATACGATGATGCAGGAGATCGAGAAGCTAATCACCGATCGACCGCACGATCGCTACTACCTGAAGGCGATGAACTGCCCGCATCATCACAAGCTCTTCAAGGCAGTGCCACGCAGCTATCGCGATCTCCCGCTCCGCCTCGCGGAATACGGCACCTGCTATCGCTACGAGCAGTCGGGTGAGCTTTTCGGCCTGATGCGCGTGCGCTCGATGCAGATGAATGATGCGCACATCTACTGCACCGAGGAGCAGTTCGAGGAGGAGTTCCGTGCGGTGAATGAGATGTACCTGAAGTACTTCAAGATCTTCGGAATCGAGAAGTACGTGATGCGCTTCTCCACACATGATCCGGCCAAGCTCGGGCAGAAGTTCGTGAACGAACCGGAGCTCTGGAAAAAGACCGAGGACATGGTCCGCGGCGTTCTCCAGCGGTCGGGGATCAACTTCGTGGAAGTGCCAAACGAAGCGGCGTTCTACGGACCAAAGATTGACGTGCAGGTCTGGAGCGCGATCGGACGTGAATTCACGATCGCCACGAACCAGGTGGACTTCGCAGTACCGAAGCGGTTCGGGCTGACCTACAAGACCCGCGAAAATACGGAGGCTACGCCGCTCTGCATTCACCGTGCTCCGCTCGGCACGCACGAGCGTTTCGTCGGTTTCCTCATCGAGCATTACGCCGGCAATTTCCCGCTATGGCTCGCGCCTGAGCAGGTACGCGTGCTGCCAATCGGCGACGAAGAACCGCTGGTGGAATACGGCAAAGCACTCCTGCAGGAGCTCCGCTCCCACGGTGTCCGCGCCGAGATGGATGCGTCGAATGACAAGATCAACGGCAAGGTGCTCCGCGCTGAGGAGCGCAAGGTGCACACCATGCTAGTGATCGGAAAACGCGATCTCGAAGCCGGCGCGGTGAGCCTGCGCGTTCACGGCAAGGGCAATCTCGGAGCCAAACCGCGGGGTGAGGTGATTGCGGATATCGTCGCGTCGATCAAGGAACGCAGGGAGAAATGACGAAGCTCGAATGACGAATGTCGAAGGAATGATCGAAGCTTAAAATCCGAATGGGACGCTGAGTAGGCGTCCCATTCGTCATTCGTCATTCGTCATTCGTCATTCGTCATTCGTCATTCGTCATTC
>CBINJX010000790.1:0-3314 GCA_966251085.1 uncultured Verrucomicrobiales bacterium | reverse complement strand
CAGCAATGACAGTCCACACCCCCAGCGTGGACCGATATCTGCCGGTAAACGCCAGCAGGATACCTGCAACGAGCCACCACCCGAGTGGCAGCATACGTGCCTTGCCGATGTGCCGGTCTGTCGATTCATCATCGTCCGGCAGAACAACGACATCGGCTGCACGCTCATATCCCTTGACCCAGTTCACTATCGTTTGTTCCGCCCAGGAGCCCGGAGCAGGAGAAAGCCGCTTCTGAAATTCCGCATAGGGCGGCATCGGCTCCGAGGCCGGTAATGCAAAGAGCATTGGGAAGGGAGTGCTCTTTCCCCGGCTCACCGCCTTGGCAGCTTCCTCATAATGACCGGTCAGTTTGTCAGGATAGTACTCGCTCTTGAACCGGCTCTCCTTGAATTCCGAGAGGTTGATTGAGGCAACTACCCGCTGCCATGCGAGATAGAGGAACCGAAGCGGCTCCGCGCGAACTCCTTCCAACGCCAGCTGCGTATAGATCTTACTTTTTTTGGCCGAATTCTTTCCAAGTTCACGCCAGAGCGGCTGATCAGCGGCTGCTTCACGGGTGGGATCCTCCAGAAAGGCAAACGGCCCGTCGTCATGCAGGTAGTACGTGTCAATATTCCGGCGTAGCGGTTCCACCATGTGCCGGATTTCCGCCTTATACTCCGCGTGCAACGGCGTATCGAGCTGTGTCAGGGGAAATGTCGAAACGTAGAGCAACCATGCCCCTTGCTTGCGCGATCCCACTGCAAGGGTCATCAGCACCAGTGCGCCCAAGGCGATCCATTGCCGCCGGTTCAGGCGTCGCCACGCGAAAACCGCCAGTAGGCCGACACACACACCAGGCCAAACGAAGCGACCGGACGGTTTCGTGAGAATGAACAGTGCGAAAGGAACAAAGAACCACCAGAAGAGCTTCTGAGACCGTTCGAGTTGGGGCTCCTTCACCCACGCCACCCATCCGGCAAATGCCCACAGGAGCGTGGCAAAGAAGATAGTCTCACCGAGCAACTCATGCTCGTACCAGAGAATCATCGGCATTCCCGCGTATGCCACCGTGACAGGGATCACCCACCAGCGCCAGTACACCAGCGTTTTCCGCACGATGTACGCCAGCGGAATCAGCGTAAGGACACCAAATGCGTGCTGAAGCCATGCCACCCATTTCAGCGTCGCCCCGGGGAGCAGTGCAGGTGGCACCATGAGGATGGGGTATAGAAACCGTCGCTTTGCATCGAGGCTGATGTACTGCTCGGTGACCAGCTTGTGAGCAAAGGAGAAGTAGCTCTTCGAGTCACTCCCCCAATAGGCGTATGGTGAGTACGAAAGGAAAATCAGCCGGAGCACCACCGCGAACAGGATGGCAGGGATGGCCCAGAGAAGCGCATCGCGAAGCACAGGGTGGCGCGACAGGAAGGATCGAGCTTGGGCAAACATGGGCGTGCTCTTCTAGAGGCCCTTTCCCCAACGCGCTAGTGGAGAGTGCGATTTCCCCGATGGATTTTCTTGTCACCCCGACTACTAGATCCCTTCCCGTAGAGTTGTTAGTTGAGAGCCGCCAACGAGCGGGGCGCGTGAAAGCGCGGAGAAAGTAATCAGTGAGTCAGTAATCAGTAATCAGTTCGGCCTCCGCTACTTCTACCTCTCCGAACTCCCGGTGCGCGGCTCTCAAGTCGCTACTTTCAACTTTTTACTTTCAGCGAAGTTGAGACTTGAGAGCAGCCGACGAGTAGGACGCGCGTGAAGGCCCAAAGAAAGTACTCAGTGCTCAGAAGTCAGTAAACAGCCCCAGCTTCGCCACCCTCACCCGTTCCGCTCTGCCGATGCCGGCAGTGAACCTTCATTTGCACCTGCCCTCCCGGCGGTAGGGCGGTCGCGCGGCCGACCACCGGGAGGGCGCGTGGAGAGCTATTGCGCGTCCACCTTGGAAAAGGCATTTGCGGCGTAAAGGAAACCCGACCGGGTAGGGTGCCGCACCATTTGGATTTTCCTCTATGCCACCTTCTGACGCGAAAGAATCTGCCCGACCCGTTCAAGCAAAACGCCTGGAGTGAAAGGCTTCGCGAGAATATGGGCGTCATCCGTAAGCGGGCTCTCTTCCGCTTCGTGTGATTCCGGATAGCCGCCAATGAACAAAACCTCCATGTCGGGCTGGCGTAATCTGAATTCTTTTGCCAGCTCCGGGCCGCTGCCACCTCGCAGCATCACGTTTGTCAGCAGGAGACGTATTCTTCCCGGTTCTTCGGTCTCGTACTGGCGTGCTGTCGCAGCATCTTCTGCCGCAAGCACCCGCAGTCCCTGTTGCTTCAATACGGTGGAGATCAGACGCCGGACTCCAGGATCATTCTCCACCACCAGCACCGTCTCTCCTTCCGGAAGAGACTCGGGCGTACCGGGCAGCAACCGCTCTGCATCGGTGGCCACCGCAGCATCGGTTACCAGTGGCAGATGTACGAGGAATGTCGTTCCCTCTCCGGCGGTCGACTGGATGGCAATAGCTCCCCCGCTCTGCTGCACCGTACCATATACTGCAGCGAGGCTCAGCCCCGTCGCTTCACCTGTCGGCTTGGTAGTGAAGAACGGCTCAAAGAGACGCTCGCGAGTCGCCTCGTCCATGCCGGCACCTGTGTCGGTCACCTCCAACGTGACATAGGTTCCCGCCGGAAGCTCGATCCCGTTGTGCTGGATCGGTTCGGGAATCAATGTATCCGCAGTGCTGACAGTCAGGATTCCGCCGTTCGGCATCGCATCGTGGGCATTCGCGACCAAATTCAGGATCATCTGCTCCAATTGGCTACGGTCCACACGCACCAGACTCTGCGGAGCTTCCGTGGAAACGCGCACCTCAATACGGTTCCCCGCGATTCGGCGCATGCTCGGTTCCATCCTGCGAACCAGCCCGTTCAGGTCGATCGTACGAGGGTAGAGCGCCTGTTTTTGACTGAAAGCCAACAACTGCCGAGTTAACGTCGCTGAGCGGTACGCAGCCTTCAGGATCTCTTCCAACTCATCACGAGCCACAGTATCCCGAGTGGCAAATCGATCCTGGAGAAGAAGACCGTATCCAATGATCGTAGTGATGTAATCGTTGAATTCGTGGCCTACTCCGCCCGCGAGCCGGCCTACGGCCTCGATCTTCTGGCCGTGCCGGAGTTGTTCCTGTGTATCGTACAGCTCTCTCTCGGCCTGCCGTCGGGCACTCATTTCCCGTAAGATCGCTTCGCGTTGCTCAAAGAACGACCGAATCACCCGTGCAATCGCGCCGATTTCTCCGCGGTCGTCATCATAGGCGCGAATCAGCGACACATCTACCCCTCTC
>CBINJX010000789.1:0-3316 GCA_966251085.1 uncultured Verrucomicrobiales bacterium | reverse complement strand
CAACTCTCATTCTTCAATTCATCCCTAGAAATTACCGCTACCACGGACCTTGACGGAAATCGGCACGAGTTTGCCGTCTGGCAAACGAATGTCGGCGAAACTCCAGACTCCGTTCTGATTCAGAATCGCGTTGCTTGGGCGGATTACCAGCTCACCGAACGGAACCTGGCCATTTTTGACGATCGGCACATGGAAGACGTTGTTCGGCCCCATGGTAAGGATGAATCCTTTACCTTTCCCGCCGTCGTCCAGCATGACCTGATCCGAGGCTTCCATCGTGATCTGCATCACTTTCGGGACGCCGGTGGACGCCGACCAGCCCGTTCCCTCATCGCCTACGAAGACGCGCAGTTCTTCACCGGCGCCGACGTTGGCATTGATCGTGGCTTTCTGACCTGCAGTCGAAACTTTCGTGATTGTCCCCGCGCTCGCGGTGGCGATGAGGAGCAATAGCGCTGCTACTGAATGGATGATGCTTTTCATAAGAGGGATATTTACAGAAACGCTCTTATTTCAGCGCGCATGAGGGCAACGTGCAACAGCGCAACGTAGCGTCAGTTCACCCGGTAGGGGCGCCTTTTGCAACGAGGGCAATCGCAAGCGGTTGCTCCATTCCGCTCCGGCAGATTGAAGAGATGGAAGTAGCGGAGTCTAAACTGATTACTGACTCACTGAGTACTTTCTCCCAGCCTTCACGCGCCCAGCTTCGTTGGTTGCTCTCAACTATTCACTTTCAGGAAAGCGCGTCGTCGCGTCAGATTCGCGCATGCCCCAGGAGACCCACCACCGCGCCCAACCGCGATGGAGACAGCTCTGGTCATTGATCTGGCCTTCGCTGCGGACGGACGACTCGGAGGCGCTGCGGCGGAAGAAGGTCGGAGTACGGGGATTGAATGGAGTGCTTATCGGGATGGTGACTCTGCTGTTGCTGGTGGTTGGGGGAGAATTGGCTGGCCGGGAGCAGTGGTTGAAGCTGGTATTGCTCAGTATCGGCGCAGTGACCTATCTGGTTTGGGCTCTGCTCGGGATCGGGCCGGTGATGGAGCAGGTGTTGCGTCCACTCGATACCACGCGTGTCCCACAATGGCCTGCGAGGGCCTGGCCGGGAACGCTGATATTTCTCGCGGTCGAACTGTTGATCGCTACGGGGATCATTCTCGCCGCATTGCCGGTGAACCCTGCGGGTGTGCTTCGGATTGTGCTGCTGCCTGTCCTTGCCCATGCGGTGATCTTTCTCCGCTGGCCAGGGATCATGGCGATATCCGCGCTTTGTGGCGGAATCTATCTCGCGATCCTGATGCGCCCCTTTGCGGGAGGTGGTCCGATCGGATTTCTGATCGAGAGCACGTTTACGATCGTCTGCATGCACATGGTGGTCTCGGCACAGAAAGGCCATGCGGAGATCGAGCGAATGGCGGCGGAGCTCGCTGCGGCAAATCGACATCTCGGTGCATACGCTGCCCAGGCGGAAGAACTGGCAGCGGCCCGTGAGCGGAACCGGCTGGCTCGTGAGATCCACGATTCCCTGGGACATTATCTCACCGTTGTGCGGGTGCAGCTCGAAGCCGCCCTTGCGGTGCATGAGCGTGGACAGGGGCTCGCGCTGGACGCAGTTCGCAAAGCGCAGGCGCTCGTAGGTGAGGGGTTGCGGGAGATTCGCACCTCCATCGCCGCACTGCGGGCCGCGCCGCTGGAGAGCCGGACACTCTGTGAGGCGTTGCTTGCGCTGGTCTCGGAGAATGAGGCAGCAGGGCTCACTGTGAAAATGGAAGTGCAGGGTACGGAACGCAAGTTGTCCGCCGCTGCCGGGCTGACACTTTACCGTGCAGCACAGGAGGGGCTTACCAATGTCCGGAAACATGCGGCAGGTGCGGCTGCGCGTTTGCTGATCGATTTCCGAGGCGAGGAAGCGGTGAGCCTGACTGTGAGTGACGATGGGCTCGGGGCCGAATCGAGTAGCGGAGGGTTTGGCTTGCTCGGTCTCCGGGAGCGTGCGGCATTACTTGGGGGAAGTTTCTCCATCCGGACTGCGCCCGGACGTGGATTTACCCTCACACTTGAATTGCCTGAATGAACCCAGTCCGTCTTCTTCTAGTCGATGATCAGGCGCTCTTCCGCGAAGGTCTGCGCACGCTGCTTTCACTCGATGGCCGAATCGACGTCGTGGGTGAGGCGGCAAACGGCGCGGAAGCCGTGGATGCCGTCCGCACGTTGCACCCAGACCTCGCGCTCATGGATCTGCGGATGCCCGTGATGGGTGGAGTAGAGGCGACCCGCCGAGTGCGGGATGCAAATTCGGAGTGCCGTGTGCTCGTGCTGACCACCTTTCACGAGGATGAGGAGATTTTTGACGCATTGCGCGCGGGAGCGTGCGGTTATCTGCTCAAGGACACTCCTTCGGAAAAACTCATCGAGGCGATCCACGCTGCAGTCCGCGGTGAAAGTGTGATCGAACCGAGCGTCGCGGCCAAGGTCGTCGCGGAGTTCAATCGGCTCTCTGCCTTGCGCAGCGCGGAAACTGCCCATGCCTCCACCCAACTCTCCACTAGAGAACTCGATGTCCTGCGGCAGGTCGCCCGTGGCCGGACAAACAAGGAGATCGCGAGCGCACTGCACGTCACGGAAGGGACCGTGAAAAATCACCTGACGAACATCTTTGTCCGCCTTGGAGTGCTCGACCGAACACAAGCCGCACTCAAGGCGAGGGAGCTTGGGATTGTTTGATGCCGTAGAGAGGGCAACAAAGAGGAGAATAATCAGGTCCGCCTTCTTACTTCACAAGGGAGGCTTCACGAGCAGTAGTGATTCGCCATTTCCCCGTCACTCGACCCTCAACCAAAAACCCTCAACCTCCCAAGAGGGTCATGCCCTGACCATGACCATTTCATGACCTCCGGTCCCTTGCTGGTGGGCGCTCATTTCTTCACAACGGAGGCATGACCCGCCAAACGAGTTTTGCCTTTCTGTTCGCCGTGCTCCTTTGCGGCGCAGCAAAGGGATCGGAGCCCTCCTCGCCCACTTTTACCGAGCACATTGCGCCGCTCGTTTATGCGAAATGCTCGGGCTGTCATCGCGATGGGCAGAGTGCGCCGTTCACGCTGCTGACCTATGCGCAGGTGAAGAAGCGGGCGATGCAGATTGCGGACATCACGGATGAACGCGTGATGCCGCCATGGCACGCGGACAAGGGAGTGGTGGAGTATGCAAACGATCGCTCGCTCACCGATGAGCAGATTGCGCTCATTCAGCGTTGGGTAGATGCCGGTGCGCCTGAGGGAGATCCTGCGAAGCTGCCACCCGTGCCGAAGTTTCCGGA
>CBINJX010000788.1:0-3317 GCA_966251085.1 uncultured Verrucomicrobiales bacterium | reverse complement strand
CGAATGACGAATGACGAATGACGAATGACGAATGACGAACGGGGCGCTCCTTCGGCATTGAGGCTTCGGATTTCCTTCGACATTCGACATTCGGATTTCGTCACTCCTAACGTCCAAAGATCGAATCAATCGCTCCCTTCACCGCATCGCGAGCAGTCTGCGCCGCATCTCGGACCACACCTTCCGCCCCCTCGATGATGGCCCCCTTCGCGGCGGCAATCAGGCGCGGTGAAAGATCCTCCTGAGGTTTCTCCACCGGACCGGTTACCCGGAGCGGCGTCCAGAGGTATCCTCCCCGCGAAACGGTGAAAACGCGATCCTGTGAGCCGGGGAGCCACTGCAGGCTCGCCGGGGTCACTCCGACCTGGAAGGTTCCATCGATCTGGCCGTTCACTACGGTAAACGCTCCCTCCAGCCGGATCAGTCCCTCGGATTCCGCTACGAAATTCTGAACGCTGAGCTGATCATTCTCCTGCCGGAAGTCACCGCTGGCTTGAGTCAGGCGCAGCCGGCGGAACTGTGCGGTCCGAGTGAAGGTCGCGATTTCATCGAGCACCGGCAGCGCCTCCAATTGGCCGTCGGTCACCGCCAGCGTGCCGCTCAAGAGTGGCTTCCCCTTGGCGGGTAGAGGGCTTTGCACGCGGACTTCACCGGAAAGTTTTCCATACACACGAGCCCGCCAGTCGCCGGTCAGGTACGGCGCCAATGTCACGCCCTCGAGTTTCGCGGTGAGATCCACTTTCTCTTTGAATTGCACCTCGCCATTCACCCGGACAACTCCACCTCCATCCACCTGCCTCAGTTCGGCATCCTGAACGAATAGCGACGGCTCGCGATAGCGCAGCTTCAATTGCCCGATCTCCAGCGGAGGGAAGTCGCCATGGATTACGCGTCCGCCTTCCCCAAGAATGTTCCATCCGCCATCGTGCTGGGCGACATGGAGGCTCGTGCCGCCCACTGCGCCGCCCTTCCACTGAACCTCCATTTCACGGATCGTTGCCGAGCCGACTTCAACCCTGTTCGGGATCCACTGGCTAAAAAACGACGGGGACTTCGGCCCCTTTGGCTTCTTCGGCCCTTCGCTTTTTACCTGCTCAGGTACCCGTTCTCCGTCGATGTTGATCCGCACCCGCTGGACGGTGACCTGCTCCACCTGCCATACCCGCTCCCAGAAGCGGCGCGTACTCAGCTCGGCACGGACTTGATCGAGTTGCAGTTCAGAGAACCACGCCCTCGGTGTTCCGCGTGCAGTGAAACTGTCCGTATAAAAACCTTGTCCGGAGATCGTCAGCGGGGCGATTTGGGCTTCCGCGCGGAGCGAATTGCCTGCTTTCTTTGAGACAAACTCCCGGAACTCGCCACCCCGCAAATAAGAGTCCACCCACGCCTTCCCGGCAAAGACGGCACCGATCGCAAGCACCAGAAGACCTGCTGCGACAATTAATCCGATCCGCAGCAGATGCGATCGGCCCTGACCACTAGCTCGGCGGGGAGACATGGGAAATGGAGGTTGAGAGTTGAGGGCTGAGTGTTGAGGGACGGGGATTATCCGGCGCTCGCTACATCTTCCGAAGGAAACAAAGCGCAACCTATCCTGACTTTCCAGCCATAGCTTTGATGGTGGCTCCGCCTCTGCAACATCAGAGAGAGCATCAAAAAAGCCGGTCCCGAGCAGCATCGAACTGCTCGAGACCAGCTTAAATCTTCTCGGCGACTGATTACTGACTCACTCCCCGTCACCGCCGGCTCAGCGCCCGCTGGTACACCTGCTCGTAGCGCGAGACCGCCTTTTTCCATGAGAAATCGTATCCCATCGCCCGCCGCATGAGCTGCTGCCATTCCGTTGGATTCTGGAAGTGACGCTTCGCTCGGACGATCGCATCCCAGAATGCCTCCGGAGTGGGATCGAAAAAGAGGAAGCCATTCCCGCTGCCCGTGGTCGCATCGATATCCTGAATGATCTCGTGAAGACCGCCGGTGGCCCGAGCGATCGGCAGGGTGCCGTACTTCAAGCCATACATTGCCGTGAGGCCACACGGCTCGTAATGCGATGGGATGAGGCTGATGTCCGCCCCTCCCTCGATGAGATGTGACAGCCTGCTATCCATCTCTTTCCGGAATGCAAAACGATCCGAGTGCCGTTTGCTGGCGATGAGCAGTTCGCGCTCAAACCCCTGATCTCCCTCACCGAGCACCACCAGCCGGACATCGTTGGAAAGCAGCCGGTCGATCACCGGCAGCAACAGGTCGATCCCTTTCTGGCTGGCAAGACGCGAGACCATGGAAAAGACCGGGCCCTGCGGATCCGGCGCCAGGCCGAGTTCATTCAGCAGGGCCGCGCGGCAGGTATGTTTCCCTGCGAGATTTTCAGCAGAATAGTTTTGTGGGAGGAGACGATCGGTTTCCGGATTCCAGATCGAGTAATCCGCTCCATTCAGAATACCGGTGAGTTTGCCCGCATGCTCCTGCATTACTGGATCGAGACCGGCTCCGTATTCCGGCGTCTGAATCTCCCGGGCGTAGCGGTCGCTCACCGTAGTCACCGCATCGGCATAAGCGATCCCGCCCTTGAGCAGGTTCATATTGCCGAAATACTCCACGCCTCGGCCCGGAGCGAAATAGTCCCCGTTTAGCCCGGTGAGCCCGAAGTCGAATGCCCAGAAGCTGCCCTGATAAGCGAGATTGTGAATCGTGAGGACTGTTTTGAAGGGCAGACGGCGGTCTTTCACGAGCACCGGGATCAGCGCTGTCTGCCAATCATGCACATGAATGATCTCCGGTGGAGGCAGGATCCGCCGTGCGAGTTCGACGACAGCCTTCGAGAAAAAGATGAAACGCTCGGCATTATCGTCATAGGCCCGACCGTCCATGCCGTAGATCCCCTCCCGGTCGAAATATTCATCGCGTCGGATCAGGAACACCTGAACACCGGCCGGCGTCATACATTCCAACACCTCGGCGCTGGTCTGCTTCCCGCCGATCTGCACCGGGATCTGAACGCCGGTGGACTTCACCACCAGGCCCGGACGATCACGAAGACCGCGGTAACATGGAAGGACGACACTGACTTCGTGCCCGGCATCTTGCAGTGCGGCTGGGAGCGCTTCGATCACGTCCCCGAGCCCGCCGGTGCGCGCGAGCGGGTCCATTTCACTGGCGGCGAGAAGGATGGTCATAGCAATATAAGAGCGCAGGAGTGCAACAAACCCCGAATCGGTTGCCAACACTGAACCCGCCGGATGTTCTGCGATGTTTCAATCATCCGAGGGGAATGACGAATGACGAATGACGAATGACGAATGACGAATGACGAATGA
>CBINJX010000787.1:0-3322 GCA_966251085.1 uncultured Verrucomicrobiales bacterium | reverse complement strand
CGAAATCGTCCAAGGTGATCTCCACACCCGCGCGGCGCGCCATTGCGATGATATGCACGATCGCATTCGTCGAGCCGCTCACTGCTAGATCTGTGATGATCGCGTTTTCGAAAGACGCGCGCGTGAGGATATCCAGCGGCTTCAGGTCCTCCCACACCATCTCCACGATACGCCGGCCGCACTCCGAGGACATCCGGGCATGCTCGGAAAATACGGCAGGAATCGAGGACGCTCCCGGTAGAGTCAGCCCCAGCGCTTCTGCGATTGAAGCCATGGTCGCAGCTGTTCCCATTGTCATGCAGACGCCTGGCGAGCGCGCGATTCCGTCCTCCAGTTCCATCCATGCGTCGCATCCCAGTTTCCCTGCCCGGCGTTCGTCCCAATATTTCCAAACATCACTCCCGCTTCCGAGCGTTGTTCCCCGCCAGCAGCCTTTCATCATCGGACCGGCGGGTAGAAAAATGCTCGGCAGATTCGCCGTGAACGCCCCCATCAGCAATGCAGGTACAGTTTTGTCACAGCCGCCCATCAGCACTACACCGTCCAGCGGATAACAACGCATCGTCTCCTCTACCTCCATCGCGACCATGTTCCGGTAGAACATACTGGTCGGCTTCATGAACATCTCGCTGAGAGTGGTGATCGGGATCTCCACCGGGAAACCACCCGACTGCCACACACCGCGTTTTACCTCCTGCGCACGCTCCCGGAAATGGGTGTGGCAGGTGTTCAAATCGCTCCATGTATTCAGGATGCCGATTACCGGCTTCCCCATGAAATCCTCGCTCGAGTAACCCATCTGCTTCGTCCGAGAGCGGTGTCCGAACGAACGGAGATCATCGGGACCAAACCAGCGCCACGAACGGAGCTGCTCGGGACTTTTGCGGGGACGGGAATTTGGTGGGGTGAACATGGGGAATGGCCGCGCACGATAAAAAGCGCGCACAGGTTTGCAATCTCGAGCGCGTGGGACTGGCATTCCGCTGCAAGTTTGTGCAGCCTCCGGTCCTCCCCCCATGACTGCGCTTCTCATTGTGCTCCTCGGCGCCGCGATCGTGCTCACCGGTGTCATCGGCCTGCGGCTACACGCGTTCCTCGCGCTGATCTCAGCGGCACTGGTGGTCGTCTGGCTCTCCCCAAAAGATGCACGACTCCGTACCGCCCTCCGCTCACAGGCGGTCGAAGTGGAAGGTATTGATCCAACGACCGGCGCTATCATTGCCACGGACGCGACCGCACGAAATGCAAAGGGGTCCAAGGTTCACGTGTGGGCACCATATTCGCCAAGTGCCTCCACAGCCCTTCTCGAAGGGGAACTGATCAGCACGTCGCACGAGCATGCGCGAGACTTGCTCTTCAGACCTGCAGTTGCGGAAAGCGAGTTGCCCACGCCGGGCGACTGGCTCGTCACCCCCGTCGACTGGGCAAAGGCGCAGAAGAGCGCGAACGAAAATCCGGGAGAGGTGGTAGCGAAAGGTTTTGGAGACACCTGCGCGAGCATCGGATTACTCATTGCCCTCGCGGCTGTGATCGGCGCTTGTCTCATGGAATCAGGCGCGGCGGAACGGATTGTGATCTCCATGCGCAATCTCTTTGGTGAGAAGCGGACACCACTGGCTTTCGTCGGCAGCGGCTATCTTCTGGGAATTCCGGTGTTCTTCGACACCGTCTTCTACCTGCTGATGCCACTTGGCAAGGCACTCAGGAAAAGGACCGGGCGCAACTACGTGCTCTACACACTTTCCATCGTCGCAGGCGCGACCATGACTCACTCGCTCGTGCCACCGACACCCGGACCGCTCTTTGTGGCGGATGCCTTCGGCGTCACCGTTGGCACGATGATCCTGGGTGGCAGCATCGTCGGTTTCATCGCCGTGGCAGCTGGGTATGCATACGCCTTGTGGGCAAACAAACGCTGGGACATTCCGCTTCGCGAGGCGTCTCAGGGAGATCTCGAAGATGTTGAAAGCCATGTTCCGAATCTTCCACCGCTCCTCTGGTCGCTCACGCCGATACTACTCCCTGTGATCCTGATTGGCCTAGCCGGCTTTATTGACGCCCAGAAAACAGACAAAGTCGCGGACGCCCTGCGTGGTCCGATCCTTTTCCTCGGCAATAAAAACGTCGCACTCGCCATAGGTACCCTCGCCGCCCTGCTGCTCCTTGCCCGTGCCCGCGGCTGGAACTGGATGTCGATCTCCAAGCCCATCGCTGCAGCACTCGAAAGCGGTGGCACCATTCTGCTGATCACCGCTGCCGGTGGCGCTTTCGGTTATGCACTCCGAGTCACGGACATCGCGGGAGTAGTTGCCGGTTGGTTCTCCGGGGATCGCACCTGGTTATTACCGGCAGCCTTTGGCATCACGACGATCATCCGGATCGCACAAGGCTCCGCCACGGTCGCCATGGTCACGGCTGCAGGCATTCTAGCCCCGCTCGCTTCCAGTCTACCGCTTGGCTATCATCCGGTTTACCTGGCGCTCGCGGTCGGCTGCGGTTCCAAGCCGATTTCATGGATGAACGACAGCGGCTTCTGGATCATCTCGCGAATGACCGGAATGACCGAGGGTGAAACACTCAAGACTGCCTCCGCCACGATGTCGCTCATGGGAGTGGCAGGTCTCGCAGCAACGATGCTTGGGGCATGGCTCTTCCCAATGGTTCCGTAAGGAGCGTGCGGACACCCCTCCCCGCACGATTCCCAGCGCAAGAGCAATGCATGTACTGAACAACCGTTATATCCAGAAATTCCTCGCCTGGTGGTCGCAGCTGAGTCCACCACAAAGTCTCGTTTATCTGGGCCTGTTGATTGTTCTGGTCGGAAGTTGGATCTTTATTGTTCTCGCCGAAGAAATGCTCGAGGGGGGAACCGCTAGATTCGATGAGTGGGTGATCCAATCCTTGCGAGTCGAGGGGCAGCCGCACGAGCCGATTGGTCCACATTGGCTGGATGAATTCTTTGTCGATGTTACCGCTCTTGGCAGCGGGTCCGTTGCAGTCCTCATTGCACTCCTTGTCGTCGGTGGATTAGCCCTCAAAAAACGCCGGCTCCCCATCGCGATCATTGTGGTTTCGTTGGCTGGCGGGGCCCTCCTGACAACTGTCCTCAAGGACTACTTTGGACGGCCACGGCCACCGATAGAATACCGTGCGGTCGAAGCTGAGAACCCCAGCTTTCCTAGCGGCCACGCATTCACCTCGGCGGTTCTCTACCTCACTTTGGGTGCTATGCTTGCCAGGGTAGCCCAGGAACGACGGATGAAAACCTACGCTATTGCAGTAGCCGTCATCCTGACCCTGATTATCGGAATGAGTCGCGTGT
>CBINJX010000786.1:0-3334 GCA_966251085.1 uncultured Verrucomicrobiales bacterium | reverse complement strand
CTGAAGCCGGTCTCTGCAGAGATCGTTCGCAGGAACAATGAGGGCCGGTATCCTTCAGATCACTTCCCGGTCACCGCGGTACTGGAATGGCAATGAAGCCGTGAGGGTTTACGTCTTTGAGCCGGAACCGTCCGGCTCCCCGTCCTCACCTTCGACTTCCTCCGGCCGAATCTCGCGTTCTTCTTTGTGCTCGACGAAGATCTCTATCCGGGCCCGCTTTTGTGAATCGAGTTCGTGAGCCTTCGCGAACTCGCTGTGCTGCCGGCTATTCCACTGGAATGCCACCAGCGCCAGCACGACCATAGCGAATGCTCCGGCGTAATACATCAACTCGCCGGGACTCTCCCATCGGGTGAAGTGCTCGAGGAAGATCACTGCCATGATGAGCACCACGACGCTCAACACCTTGGATTCCAGATCTCCGAGCGATTCGATTCCGATCGATGCAGTGAGGTTCAGCGGCGCGATGAACAGCGAGAAAAGCCCAACGCCAATGACATAAAAGGCTACCGCCCGGAGCAGTGTTCCGATCACCGTGAGGAACTCGACAGTAACACCCGGCGTGCCGGCACTCGCATTTTGGATCATCGCTGCTCCGGTGTACCAGATGATCTTCCCCCCTTCGATGGCCCCCATCAGGAAGAGAGTGATGGAAATCAGGATCACCGCGATCACCGGCACGAGCACGATGAACCGGGTGCGGCCGATGATCCGTCCCGTCGCAGTGAATGGAGGATGAGAATTAGGCGACTGTGGGGTATCGCTCACGCTCAAGAAAACGCGTGGCATTGTTCGATCGCGTCCCCACATGATCTCTCCTCCCGGAGAATCTCGCCCGATACGGAAGCTCGTGAATGTGATTCTGCTCCTGCCGTTCGTTGACAGGAGAGCAAGCTTTCCACGGAGCTTAATCCTGAAGAGCGGCGCTGCAGCGGGATTGTCCCACATTCACCCCAATATGAATGTGCCCGTCGCAAACCCGGGAGCGCAGGCACGCAGGGTCTGATCTCAGGAACTGCGAGGTATCATCCTTCGAAAGATCCGATACCCCGCCCGGACGAAATCGAGGACGAAATACGGCACCCGCAGACGGAGCGGCAGAAATAGGGGTCGATAAAACCAATAGTAGGCCGTCTTTATGTGCTGCCATTTGGCGCAATCCTCATCCTCCAGGAAATCCGAGACGTCCACCACCAGCCCATGGCCGTCTTTCATCATCACATTGCGGCCGTGTACGTCGTGGGGATACAGCCCACGAGCGCGAGCATAGTCCAGAGCTTCGTCGATGTCGCGAATGACCTGCTCCGGAATCGGCACTCCCTGGTGCACACAATCATAGAGCGTGATGCCGTGGAGCCGCCGGAGCACCAGGTAGCCTTGTCCTGCATGGAGACACTGGGAATAGGCCGGATGCTCACCAAGCCGGCGGTAAACCTCCACCTCGGCTTCGAACCCCGGCCGCCCGGGCGCATATACCTTCACTACCACATCGGGATACTCCGGGTGAGTGAGCACAGCTGCATAATTCCCTGCGCCGAGCAGCTTCCAGGGAGCAGGAACGTGGCGCACCACTACCGGGTTGCGTGGATCGACACTCTCGAGCTGGAGCCCCGGAAGGAGCTCTCTCTCTATACGCTGCTCAATGGGAGCTGCAGGTGAACGGTTCATTCTCTTCCGAATCGTCGCTACGAGGAATACATCGCTCCCCCGTTTTCGTTCAACGCGACAGCCGCAGCCGGTAAAAGACCCGCTGCGTAGCGGGGGTGATGGGTTCCTGGATAACCTTTCGGAACGACACAGCAGTCCATGTAGTGAGATCGAAAGACTTCTCCAAAGTCGCATTGACCGTGGAGTCCACTCGGATCTCCGCAGTGATGGTTGAGTTCTGTGCGTCTGCCGAAATTTGGAGTCCCTGCGGCGCGGCGTACTCCACTCCGTTGGCGATGCCATCCTCATCGGCATCGCCAGAAAATCCCGAGGCTGGCGAACCGGCGGACCATCCCCGTTCCACCACCCACTTTGCATAAGCATCGGAGATTGTCGCAGGTGCGGAATCGCTCCCCTCTCCCGCTTCGTTTACTGAGGTCACGACATAGTAGTAAGTCGTATCCGGCACCAATCCGGAATCGGTATAGCTCGCCCCTGCAATGTCCGTGGCAACGACCGTGAAAGGTCCTGCGCTATTGGTGGAGCGCTTGAGCGTATAGGTATTTGCGTAGGTGGACGTGCTCCAGGAGAGCGAAGCGGTTCCATTCTTCATGGTACCAGCCAAGGTCGAAGGCGGCGCAGGGATCGGAACTCCAAAGAACTGCACCTCCGCCACATTGCCATGCGCTCCATTCGGAGCAATGTATCGGACATAACGGAAGATGCCGGGATGATTGACGGCGATGGTCGTGTAAGTCCCCTCGACCGGCGCAATCGGGACAGAACCAAGCGTCAGCGGATTGTCGCTGAAATCGGGAGTATTCGAGGCCTGGAATACGCCCCCGGCCATCCGCCCTCCCCAACCGGTACGCGGATAAAAGCGCAGGGCAGTGATGACCTTGTTGTTTGTGCTACCAAGATCCAGACCTGCCCATGCGCCATCCGCGGATGGTGCATCAAAAAAGGTACTCGTGCTCCCATCGAACACCCGCTCCTTTGTGTCGCCGCCGTTATTGTAGGAACCACTCGTTCCGATGACGGTGCCAGTCAGTGGAAATCTCGTATTCGGCGCCGGGGGAAGCGCGACAATCGTATGAGCCCGACTCGAGACGCCAAAATCCGGGCCGACTGCCTCCACCTCGATCCTGAGGGACGTCTCCGCCCCTTTCCGTCGGGCTGCCGGTACGAAGTACGCACTATTCGGTGTCGCCCCAAGCCACACCTGCGTGTTGTCCGGGTTCCGGAGATAGACATTGTAGTAGTGCACCGGGCTGGTCGACGGTGTCCACTTCAGGCGCAGGCTCAAGGTGTCGGCGTACATGCTCTCCTGGCGATCAACGCTCAGATTGGACGGTGCAGCCGGATTCACGATCGTGCCGTTGTAGATCGCGATCTGCCCCACGCGCATCGAATAACCGCTGATCGGGCTCGGGCTTGTGAAGCGCAGCGCAATGACTGCGAGTTTCCGCCCTTGGAACGACGCGAGATTGAAGATTCGCTGATTCCAACTGCTGCTGCTGGCCGGACCAACATCGAGGTATTGGAAGGAGTTTGGACTGTCTTCAAATGCCACGCCGATCTGCATCGCGGAAGCGGTGGCTGCACCCCGCTTGTAAATGATCCGCAAATTCGTCGCTGCAGTCACCGGAAGGCTGCAGCGGTAGAGCTTGATATCATTCGTGGCGCT
>CBINJX010000785.1:0-3334 GCA_966251085.1 uncultured Verrucomicrobiales bacterium | reverse complement strand
GATGGACTTCACCATTGACGTGGCACGCACCATAAACGCGGAAGGCTCCCCGTCTCAATCCGAGGCAGCCATCCTGCTCAGTCTTCTTTATGCACAGCCCGCCCGGCCATTTCATCTTCAGGCGCGGGATCAAACCATCATCGACCGTTGCATCGAGGAAATCGTACTGGAAAACGAGACGCGCGAGACCGGTTTTGCGTCGCTGATCCAAGCGCATCTGCTGAGGCTCATTGCCCTCTGCGTGCGAGGCACGCAGCGCGCCCAGGGGTTTGCCGAACACTTCAGGCATACGGCATGGCGGCATCGGCTTATCGCGGAGCGCGCACTGGCACTCATCGGGGAACACGCCACGCGAAATCCCGAACTGACCCTCGACGAAGTGGCCCGTCATTGTGCGGCCAGCCCGAATCACCTGAACCGGATCCTGCGGGCACAGACCGGGCGTACTTTCCATCAGATCCTGCTCTCCCAGCGACTCGACCGCGCACGCACCTTCCTGCGGGAAGGCCGCATGAATTGCACGGAGGCGGCTTTGATGGCAGGGTTCAACGATTCGAACTATTTCTCCCGGGCGTTTCGGAAGGTCTATGGCCACGCTCCCTCGGAGTTGCTGACGCGGCAGACATCTGAAACCTCAAATCTCAAATTTGAGATCTGAGATTTCAGATTCCCCGGCCATCCCTCCCTCTTTGAACGGATCCGTGCCCGGACTGTCATATCCCGTGCACTTCATGACCACGCTTATCTTCTCGCTGCTGGTGACCGCTGTGACTGTCGCGCTTCGCAATATGGCGACTTCCCAGCCCGCCCCGCGGCCCGTTCCCGTGCGTGTTTCTTCACCCCGTCCCCGTCGTCACTGATGAGCACTTTCACCCAGACAATTCCATCCGGCATCGCCGGCGTTCTTTTTCCGTGGTCGCAACCAGCCGTTGCACAACCGGAAACGGCATTCCCATCCGAGACCAAGGCTGCTACGAAACCGCAGACCATGGAGGACGCCAGCCGTCAACAGGACAATGAACTCATCGCCCGCACCCAAGCGGGCGACGCGTCCGCTTTTGACGAGCTGATCGTCAAATACAGCCCGCGCCTTTACGGCCTGGTTTACAACATGACCTCCAACCACGAGGACACGAACGACTTGCTCCAGGACATCTGGGCCAAGGCGTACCGCTCCATCAATGGTTTCCGGGGGCAATCCGGCTTTTACACCTGGATTCACTCCATCGGGGTGAACATGACCATCAATTTCCTGAAGAAGCGCGGCCGGAGACATCACATGAGTCTCGACGACGTCGATTCGGGCATCCAGAACGACAAAGAGTTCCTGGAACTCACGGCCGCGAGCACCCCGGTTCGCGAAGCAGACCTCAGTGAACTCCAGAAGCGGCTGAACGAAGCCCTTCAAAAGTTGTCTCCTGATCATCGTGCAGTCGTCACGATGTTCGACATTCAGGGAATGCCTCACGCAGAGATTGCAAAGATCATGGGGGTCTCTGAAGGCACTGTCAGGTCGCGCCTTTTTTACGCACATCGGCAGTTGCAAAACTTCCTAAGCGAATTCCACTAACCGGAGCCCGTTAACAATGACCGAAGAACAACTCCGAGCCCTGCTTCGCCTCAAGCGTTACGAACAGCCGCCACCAGGATATTTCGATCAGCTTCTTCGGGACGTCCACCGGCGGCAACGGAGTGAACTGCTGCGCCGCCCACTATGGAAAATCGCTCTGGAGCGTGTGCAGACCTTCTTTGGCGAGCACAGCATGAGCCCTGCTTCGTATGCAGGGGCCATGGCGACGATGTTAATCTTCGGCGTGGGAGTGATCAGCCTGATCACGCCAGACGGCTCGGGTCGCTCGGACTCTGCAGGCGGAACGCCCGCACTCGCCCAGGCTTCGGTTACTGGCGGAAAAACACCACAGATCACATCAAACTTGAGCTTGCAGATTCCTGTATCAGGGGAGCGTCTCGTGAGTGGACTGGACATGCCAAAATCCCGGTCTGCCAGCCAGCCGGCGCAGGTCGTGCGTCATCCGCGATACGTGATCGACGCGCGTCCCGTCAGCTATGAGCCGACTTTCAGCTTCTAGGCGGTACTACTGCTGTGCGCTGCTTGGACTCTCCCTCAGCGCCACTCCCTCCCTTCCAGCGGAGGAGGTAGTTTCCAAGGACGTTTTTGATTCGATCCAACAGGGCGTTCAGACACTCTTTGAAAAGTGTCAGCCTGCAGTTGTACGGATCGAGGCGACCGACAGCCACGGGCAGTTGTCGGGAAGCGGCTTCTTCATCGACCCCAATGGCACGCTCTACACCTCCTGGGGTGTCGGAGGAGAGGCCCGAGATATCGTAGTCTGCAAGGGTGATGCGAAATATCCGGCCAGACGCCTGATCGCAGACTCGCGAGCGGGCATCGCGATTCTCAAGGTCGATATCGATAAGGCCGTACCTTTTCTCCCCGTAGGGAGCACTCAGGAACTCGGGGTTGGATCGCCGATCATGACTATCGGCTATCCAATGGATCTACCAGCGACGCCGAGTTTCGGCATGGTTGGAGGATTCGACATCAAACATCTCGGACGCTTCTTTGGAACCAAACACATCCGAGCAAATGTCGCCGTACAACGTGGCGAGGGTGGAGCTCCCCTGTTGAACATGAAGGGAGAGGCCGTGGGCGTCCTGATCAGCAGCCTGGATCAAGGGAGCGCATCGTTTGTCGTCCCGATTGAGGCAGCGGAAAAGGTCCGGCGCGACTATGTGCGTTTCGGAGAAATCCGTCCGGGCTGGATCGGTGTGGTCGTAGGTGAAGCCAAAGAGGCAGAGCACGGCTCCGTAGCGGAAGTGCAGGAAGTCATGCCGGAAACCCCGGCAAACAGAGCAGGCCTCCAATCGGGTGATATCCTGCTGCAGCTAGGCTCCAAGCCAGTGACATCCCCCGAAGACATGCTCGATGCCTCATATTTCCTGAGCGCCGGAGATAACGTTCCGGTGAAAGTGGCGCGCGACGGCATAGCGATCGATCTGACCATCCAGCCAGCTCAGAACCCAAATCAGCGCACACCTTTACTGGCACCTGCCACGCCAGCCATGGATTCGGTCGGGCGGCCGGATTTGGAAAATCCGCTGCAGTTCGGCTCGGACGAGGAGAATAATGCCACGGCTAACTAGAGCCTGAGCAGCCCCCTGCGGGAGGCGAATAGAAATTAGCCTAAAAACGGCAGTAGGATTTCTGAAGAAATCACTCCGGGAGCTTCGGGTGAACCCACCAAACGCCTCCCGATCCGCTATTTCGCGGCCACTTCGCTGTTTTAAGTGGGTAGGAGTTGTGGGAGGTCGA
>CBINJX010000784.1:0-3336 GCA_966251085.1 uncultured Verrucomicrobiales bacterium | reverse complement strand
AAAGCTCCTTCCCGGCTTCCTAAAGGCCCGACCCAACGGGGCGCTTTGAAGGATCGAATCATGGCCGCACTCCAGGCTGCAGGCCCCCAGGGTGTGCGCGTCAAGGAGCTCGCCCAAGCACTTGGCACAAAACCAGTTAACGTGCACTCCTGGTTTCACTCCTCGATCAAGCGCTACCCGGCCATCAAGAAGATCGAAGGCGGTCACTATCGCCTCGAAGGCAGCATCTCTGAAAAGCAGAGCGCTCCCAGCCGCGGTCCGGCAAAGAGCACCAGAAAGAAGGGATCGCGCGGCAAGCGTGGTGAGCTGACGGCAAGCATTCTGGGCGCTTTGGAAGACGCGGGTTCCCAAGGAATCAGCGTTAAGGAGATCGCCGAAAAACTCGGTGCCAATTACCGGAATATCTACATCTGGTTTGCTACTACCGGGAAAAAGAATTCGGCCGTTAAAAAGGTTGGTCCGGCTCAATACCGGCTCGCGGCCTGAGCTCGCGCTGAGAACCTCCCGTCATAACCTTAGGGCGCCTGTGAACAGGCGCCCTTTTTTGTGCCCGTAACAGAACCGCGATACCAGGACGCGTAAATACCTGATCAAACGAGATCGTCGTGGACTCCCCGCACCGGGAGCCAATGCAACTCTTCGGGCGCCTCCATCTCGTCCCCGTCCCCTGTTTACCCCTGCATGATCCGTTCTTTATCAAATATTCCCCGGCGTGGCGTAGGCACACGGCCGGATGAGTCTATGAGTGCATTCCGCGATGGAATTGAAACCGCCCGTAAAACGTCGCGCCTCGATTCGAAAATAAACTGAAGTAAATCCGGCGAGACAGTTGCGTCGGACCCATATCTCGTCTAAAGGCTGCTGCCTCCAAAACGAGAGAGCCAGGCTCAGTCCATCTGGGCCGGGCGCTTTTCCCTGTTACAGCATGCTCCGTATTCCCGTCCACCGCATCAATTGGAAGACTAGCGCCTTCCTGATTGGCACACTCCTCATCACACTCACGGCGGTTCCGTATTATCTTTGGAAGGTTGGTCTGGATTGGTTCCAGGCAGTGTTGTTTTTGTTTATGTTCACCGCGTGCGCGATGAGCATTACTCTCGGTTACCACCGCCTTTTCTCGCATCGTGCGTTCAACGCTCACTGGAGCGTTCGACTGCTCACTCTGCTCTTCGGCGCTGCTGCGTTCGAGAATTCCGCTCTCATGTGGGCTTCTGAACATCGCCGTCACCATAAGCACGTCGATCACGACGAAGACCCCTATGATATCAGCAAGGGGTTTTTCTGGGCCCACATCGGCTGGCTGCTGGTCAAAATGGATCCAGTCCCCCCTTTCGACAATGTCTCTGACATGAAGAAGGACAAGCTGGTGATGTGGCAGCACCGCAACATCTATCTTCTCGGATTCGTCCTCGGATTCATCTTCCCCACCGTTCTTGGCTATGCTTGGAACGGAGCCTTGGGTGCTCTGGGTGGCTTCTTGATTGGTGGCGTGGCCCGCGTTGTCGCCGTACAGCACGTCACTTTCTTCATCAATTCGCTCTGCCACACCGTCGGCAGCCGCCCGTATTCCAGCCGCTGCTCAGCACGTGACAGCTGGATCATGGCCCTTCTCACCTTTGGTGAAGGGTACCACAACTATCACCACGAGTTTCAGCACGACTATCGTAACGGCGTGAAGCCGTGGCAGTTCGATCCGACCAAGTGGACCATTTGGCTTCTCAGCAAAGTCGGCCTCGCAGGTGGTCTTCGTCGTGTACCGGATGAGAAGATTGCCGCCGCTCAGGAGAAAGAGCGTCAACGTCGTGCCCGACTGAAGGCTGGAATCACCGATGAGCCGGAAGAGGAACTTCTCGACCCGGCCCTCCCCGATCAGGCGGTATCCTGATTTCGACTCGTTTGTGTGCTGAGTTGGCGCAAACTCAGCACACAAAGTAAGCGGGAAGCACATTTTACCATTGTGCTCCGATAGTAGGATGACTATCGTCTGCGCCTCTTCTTACCCGGTGGTGTAATGGCAGCACAAGAGACTTTGACTCTCTTTGTCTAGGTTCGAGTCCTAGCCGGGTAGCTTCTCTTCACTCGAAGATTGAAGGAATTGCCCACCATCCACCCAAACTTCTTGGATGGTCTATCTCCCACGGGATTGAACCGCATTTCTCTCCCCTGCCTAGCCCCAATCAGGGGAAACTTAGGCCACCGCGCGCGATGCAGCCGCCCATAGCGTCTGCTGAAGCCGTGCAAGGTTCTCCACACCTTTGATCTTCCGGCCGTCCTTATCGGTCACGTAGAAGCTGTCAATTGCGGCACCCTTTTCCGTGGTAATGCGTGATAGCGCGATCTGGATTTCCAGGCTGCCGAACGCCTGCAGGAGACTATAAAGCAGCCCCAAGCGGTCCGGAGTGACGATATCGACGAGGGTGTAAACCGGGTGCGCGTCGTTATCGACGGTAATCCGTGTCGGAAAATCGATCTCCTGGGAAAGATGGAACCCGCGACGCTTCATCGCCTTCTCAAGCAAAGGCGTGAAGTCAAACTGCTCCACCTCCAGCGACTGCTTCAGCCGCTTCTCAACAAGACCGATATCCCGTTCGTCCGTGACCGCCTCAAAGCGGGTGTTGCAAACGCGGAAAACATCCAGCACGAGGTTATCCCCCCGCGTGAAAACGTCGGCGCCAAGAATGTTGAGCTGAACGACGGAGAGTGAGCCGGCGATACGCGAGAGCAGTTGCGTACGATCCCATCCGCAGAACCAGAGTTCACTATGGCCTTTATTTGGATGCGGCACCCATTTGATGGCGGGCGAAAGAGCCCCGCCCTGCCGAACATGGCCCAGCAGAAACTTCCGAAACAGGCGGATATGCTCGCTAATCTCCTCAACCGAATAGGCTTGGAAATACCGATCCGGCATGTGTTCGAAGTGAGCGTCGATTTCTTCATTGAAATCGGCAGGCATCTTGCCGTGCACAGCCTTTCGGAGATCTTCACGCTCGATCCGGCGCCGCTTGTAGAAGGCCTCTCCTTCCGCAAGATACGCAGTCGTGTTGTGGTACAGCTGCCAAACGAGCGTTTCCTTCCAGTCCCCCCAATTCTCGTCCGCAGTTCCCCGGCCATCCGCCAGCGTAAGAAGCATCAGGGCATCCAAATTTGCCTGATTCCGTACCAGTGCGGCGAATTCGGCTACCGTCGCTGAATCCTCCACATTCCGTCGCTGAGCGGTGCTGGAGAGCGTAATGTGATGATCAACGAGGAAGATCAGGGTCTTTCGCTGTTCCGGGGCAAGTTGCAGACGTGCAGCGACCTTTTGCGCGAATAATGCACTCGCTTCTGCATGATGCC
>CBINJX010000783.1:0-3339 GCA_966251085.1 uncultured Verrucomicrobiales bacterium | reverse complement strand
CCGGTGATGGGCTCCGATATTACCCACGGTGACTTCACCCGCAGCCAGTCCAAAGCGCGTGGGCAACGCGGGAAGCCCCTGTGCGAGCCATGCCGCATTGGCTTTGTCGAGCCAGTCGCGAATTTCGAGCACTGCCTCGACTGCCGGGCGCGAATGGTTTTCCAGTGGTTTCGGTGCCCCCCAGAAGGCCATTACCGCATCGCCTATGATCTTGTCCACGGTGGCTCCGTGACGCTGGAGGATATCGATCAACTCGCCGAAATAGGCGGACATATGGCTGGTGAGATCCGCTGCGCTCATCGATTCCGCGATCCGGGTGAAACCGGCGATATCGGTGAAGAGCACAGTGACTTCCACGTCCTTTCCACCAATCGCGGCCGCGTCTCCCCGCTCCAGTAGCTCCCGGACCACATCCACGGGAACATAGCGCGCAAAGGAGTCGAGGGCACGCCGCATATTTTCCTGCGCACCAGCGAGCTGCCAGACTTCCTTGAGCCGGGAATCCACATGGATTTCCGTGCCTGTCTGCAGGCGTTGCAGCTTGGCACTGTGCTCCACCAGTTTGCGAAGTGGCGCACTGTATCCGCGGGACAGCAGCAGTGACATCAGCGCGGCAAGGAGGAGAGCACCCAATGTCAGCACGAGGAGCGCAATCTGATCGCGTTGATTTTCCCCGAGCAGGTCACTCTCGGGAATCAACACACCGATCCAGAAGCGGCGCTCCGGGCTGATCTGATACGGCTCAAAACCGCACCACCACACTTGCCCATTGTGCTCAAACCGGAACGGCTCCCCACGTGGCCGCTCGCTGCGGAGGTGGACACTTTCCGTAATGAGCGGCATCTCGAGTTCCTCGGGTTTCTTGAGCAGGAGATCCGCCGGATTACCTTGAAAGCCGGTCGGGGGCACCAGCACCTGATTATCCTCGGTAAGTACAAAGGTGATACCGTGTGGCGATCCCTGGATGTCGCCGGCAATCGTCGAGAGATCCTCGAGAAGGATGTCGAAGGCCAGGATGTACGATTGTGTAGGACTCTGCACCCGTACAGACGCGGTAATGCCCGGATCCATCGTCGGGATGAATGCATACGGCGCAGTCCAATGAATACCATCGACCAGTGACTTATTGACCAGTTCGTACCAGGGGCGGGTACGAGGATCGAAATCGAGTTCCTGCCGCCACGCTTTCAAAACCTTTCCCGTTTCGTCCACCTGACTCCAGTCAGCGATCCCCGGGCCTCCGGTTCGACTGATATTGAGCCACTCGTTTTTCCGCTTCACCACGAGCAGCGTGTCGCCTTGAGCATTGCCGGTATTGATCGACGACATCTGCGGGATTGTCGCCAGGACCGGGATCAGGATCTCATTCGCGCTCCGCGGAGCCGCAGGGGAGAAAACTCCGCGCGCGCCGAAGTCCTGTACCAGCTCGATGATCTTCAGGATCGGAGCGAAGAACCGCGCCAGCTTGTCCTCCACCTTCGATGTGGCCTCTTCGATCACCGAGGCGGAAAGGTGCTGAATGGTCCGAGTGGACTCCTGAAGGCTGTAAACCAGGAGACTGCCCGAAATCAGCACGATGAGAATGAGGAGGTTGGCAAACAAACTCCATCGGATACTCACCAATCGTCGTCTCGGGCGGTTTGGCATGGGGCGCCATGATATCCGTCTCCAGCTGAGCGACAAAGACGGTTTACTCGGAAGGGGCGGCGGGGGAGGGGGTGGTGAATCTGGAATCGCTCAGGAATGGGACGTAGAGGGCCAACAGGACGGATGAGACGTATGGGCCCCATCTGTCCTATCCCGTTCCATGGGGCCGATGATCCTGGTGAAGATCCGCGGAGTCATCGTCTGGAGCCTGTGAAATGAAGGGACAGGTACGGAAAGAAGCTAAGAATGAAATAATTTGAGCCCAATGGCATTGATGCGTACTCCGAGCAAGCTCACCTTTCCCGAAGGCCTGCGGGCGTTATGACTTCTTCTGAGACCAACCGAAACTGCGCGCCCGGTGTCGTCGGTCAATGTACCATGGTAGCTTTCGGATACCGCAGTCACTCCTTGTTTTTTAATTGGAATGCGAGTGTGACCACATAGATCCCAAACCCCGCTAAGACCACCCCATAGATCCTCGCAAACCCCTCGGAGGTCGGTTTCCCGGTGCGAGTCTTTAGCTCTCCAGAAAGGGTCGCATAGGTCCCGATGCAGATTAGGAATACCCCGGCAAGAACGCATGTGATCCTTATGAAAGCGCGGACTGGGGGCGAGGTGTTGTTAGAGGACGCAAGTCCCTCATCACTCAGGTGCGCTCTACAATGAGGGCAAAAGTGCACACGGTAGCTGCGCTTACCGTGCCGGACATAGATGGCATTGCCGCACTGGGAGCAGGTTGGCCCAAAGAAGCCCTGCGAGTGATCGATGGGAGCGGTACAGACAGGGCAGTATAAGCCCGCATGAAAGACGTTCCCCTCGCAGTTAGGGCATCGAGTCATATCGAATCAATATGGAGGATTAAGTTCAACGTTGTGCGAGGTAGCCGACGGACGCGGGTGGCGCGACCGCTGCGTGGTCCAGTGGCTGGCAGCAGCGGGCGTGACAGTCGCGCACGTTCGGCTGAGCGAGCTGGTTCGGCATGTTGTTTATCGTACTCTTGGATCCATGGCCGAGAGTAGGTCCGGTTCGTCAATCTTCCACCAATACTCCTCTTTCGCCTTTGGCTGCTGGTACTCGTAAATCGCCACTAGACCTAGCAGTTGCATCGGATCATCAGCAAGGAACGTCCAGCCGCCTTTCTCTGCAAACCACCACTCCTGTGAGCTGTCAAAACGCAGCTCCCATCCCTTCCGCTGAAGGATGACAAGGGCCGTATTGAAGACATTCAGGTGCGCACCTAGATCAGCCATACCTTCCAGCCGAACTTGTTATTGAGCTAACAGCCGCTCCCCTTGCTGTTCGCATATCCAGATACGTAAATGCCTCAAACGGAGAATGTTGCCCGATCATGTGCTTGGAGGATACCCCGAGGAAATCTGCGAAACAAGGAGCTCCGAGGGGCTCGTTGCATAGCAACGCTCTTCCTGTTCGCATATTGAGGCGAGTTCCGGGACAATCTTTTCTGCATCGCCAGAACGGGCGCGACGAAAAGCCGTTGCTCGCCTCTGAAATCAGTTGGGAAAGACGGCCTACAGTTCCTCTGCTTCTCGTCCAAAGACTCGCCCGTGAGTCCTGAAGTCTCGTCGATGAGTCCTAAAGTCTTGTCGTTGAGTCCTAAAGTCTTGTCGATGAGTCCTGAAGTCTCATCGGCGAGTCCTGAAGTCTCATCGGCGAGTCCTGAAGTCTCATCGG
>CBINJX010000782.1:0-3339 GCA_966251085.1 uncultured Verrucomicrobiales bacterium | reverse complement strand
TTCTCTTGTATGCTGCTTGCCTTTCCTGAGGATTGCTCAGGAGCGAAATCCACTGCTCGGTCCTTTGAAAATGCGCGATCGAATCATACGTCGAGTTCGCTGGTATTCTCGATAGTGCCTGATACACGAAACCTTGCAGCGCCCGGTCCCGGACAAGTGGCGGGAGCGTCTGTATCCATTGTGCCGCGCCCTCACGATCTGTGCTGATCCATGAGTGGGCAATGCGGTTGATATATTCCTGGTTGTCGGGTTGCCGTGCAGCCCATGCCGCAAGAGTTGCGGGATCGCTTATATTCCAGCCCATCGTTCCTCCTCCTGTCAGAGTTTCGATCGAGATCAGATGCTTTTTGCCCTCGACGCTTACGCTTTCCGTCATTTGAAGAGCCATTTCCAACTCACGCCCTGAGAGTTGGGAGAGAAGCCCGGACAGGATGATCTGCCGTCTCTCAGGATGTGTTTCCTGACGAGCCCACTCGAGAGCCGCAGCCGGGTCCGAACTCGCTATATGCTGAGCCGAACCGCGCAGTGAGTTATCGCGCATCGAGCCCTCCGGAAGCAGCATTGCGATCTGCATCGCGCTTTCCGGATCCGGCGCTGCCGACCACAGGAACGTGGAGGCGCTTGCAGCCAGTGCCGTTCGCATCTGCTCATCCGGAAACTGCCGCAGCCAATTTACCGCCGCGCCAGTGTCGCTCTCCATCCATGCCTGCAGCACTCCATAGATCGGTGTGGTCCCAGTGTGCCCCAACGATTTTGCATCGAAGTCCTGCCCCGGCAGGGATGCCGCCCATGCGATTGCCTCGTCGATATTCACCCGAGCCCATTGGGCGGCGATAGCGCTGAGCGCCTCTCTCCGCAGCGGGCTCTCCGGAATTCCAGAGACCATTGCAGCGGCGGCACTCGGATCTTTCCCCGCCCATTCATCAAAGATCGTACGAGCCATCTTCTTCGATGCAGGCCACTCCAGGTGCATGCCGGCGGCCAACTCCAGGGCATGAGGTGGATCGGTTACAGCGACTGCGCCAATCAATGTTTCAAGCGCCGCGTTCTTCAGCAACCCGTCTGGCTGCTCGAGAACCCATTCCTCCGCTGCACCGAGATCAGTCTCCACCCAACCGCTCAGGACTGCGACGACCGCACGGTCTCGCTCCGCCATCGAGGATATGCTCAGGGCATACTCTATTGCTGCCGAAGGATCGAGTTCACCCCAGCGTGCAAGCAGTTCTGCCCGACTCTTATCGCTGCCGGAAATACCCCGCCCCTGCATTTGAGCAAGCGCGGTCCGAACTCCATTTGCATCAAGCTGGTCCAGAGGATCCGCGATCTCAGGGACACGCCTGAATGAACTCTCGTCTCCCCGGTCTGCACTCTTTCCGGGACTGGAAAGAGAACTGTCCGCCATGTTTACCGCAGGAACTTCCGGAGCCGGCCCCCTACTACTCACCACGGCATCAACGGGATCAGTCGCAAGTATCCAGCCGCAAGCCACGCCAAAGAGGAACACAATACCGGTAACGCCAAGAATCTTAGCGGATCGAACAGACGGTGATGTTGGCGCACTCATTTCTGCTGAAGTTGAAGAAGCTGATTCTTCAGATCGGTTGGAAGCGAAGCCTCTTGGATCCAGGCACGAGTCACTTTCGGGTCGATGCGGAACCACTCGGATACTACCCTTTGATAGGCTGAGGTTCGCTTTTGCTTGTCGCGGATTCCAGCAACCCACTGAACGGCAACCTCCGGATGCCCCCAGACGAGTCGACTCGCAGCGGTGCTCAATGCCTGGTCTCGTTCCTGACCCGCCGGCATTTTCGCGATCCACTGAGCCGCACCTGCCGGATCGTGGCGCGCCCATGCTACAGCAACGCTCGCTGAGTACTCCGCATTGCGAGGCTGCGATTCCACCCACGCTGCGGCGCTCTCCGGGTCCTTCCCAGCCCAAGAGAGAAGCACTCCCTGCACAGCACTCTGCCCGTCAATGCCACCAATGGTCAGTGCCAACCTGAGAGCGTTCTCGCTGTCGCTCACAGATAACTTTTGAACGAGCGTCGGCAGGAGAACTCGACGCACCTGCTCATTCGTCTGCTCCTGCGCCCACGCGAGCGCTCCGGAGAGATCTCTTGAACTCCAATCGTTAATGAGGCGACGCAATGTGCGATCCTGCGCATTGCCGGCTGGCAGCATCGCGGCAAGCTCCACGGCCCGCGCCGGGTCGGAATCCGCCAAGGATGCACTCAGCGCGGCTAGCACGTCACTCTTCGCAGCGTCATCAGGCGAGTTCTGAAGCCATTGGAGCGCCGCGTCGGCATCGTCCGCGAGCCACGCCTGCATGACTACCGCCAGAGGCTTTGGATCGCGCCTTTCGATGGACGTAGGGAGACCATTATCCGAAGGAAGGGATTGAGCCCAGGCCAAGGCTCCCTGGAGATCCTTTTTTGCCCACTCTCGAGCCGCGGCTTCGAGCGCCAGATCACGCCAGAAGCCGGCAGGGACAAGCACAGCATGAGTTGCAGCTTGCTCCGGGTCCTGCTTCCCCCATTGCTCAAAGAGAGAGGCGAATTCATAGCGGTTCCCTGTTTTTTCAGCGATCATGAACGCACGTTTGGGATCCCGCTCGGAGAGCTTCTGGATTACCCCGCTCCAGGCTACTTTCCTCAACAGCCCGTTCGGTAGCTGCGCAATCCACTTCTCGGCCTTCTCAGGGTCTTTGAGCATCCAGTTGCCCACCACTGCATTCATCGCATCATACCCCGGCCGTTGAGGCAGTCTCCGTGCAAACTCCAGCGCCTCCTGTGGATCAAGTTCCCCCCAGCGAGCGAGGAGCTTCACGAGGATATCGTTTTTTTCGCGAATGGGCGTTGTCTCCAGTTCCGCGATTGCTTGCCGAATTTCCGAGGCATTCAGATCGTTGGCGATTGATTCAATCAATCGTGCACGACGGAACGTGCTTCGGTGTTTGAGTATCTCGGCTAATCGTGAACCGAAGAGGACCGTACCTTCCGGTTCCATTGTTGGTGAACGACCAGTTTCAGGAATTTCACCAGTCATCGCACGCACGTTTTCCGAGTCGGTCGGTACAATCCTGAGGGGATCAGTGCTGTGCACGCCTCCCCCACTTCGGAGCCACCAACCACACACCAATCCAGCAGCGAACACACCAACGGCTGCGCTGATTTTCCATGTGATTCTCACGAGAGCATCAAACAGTTTGGTCGTTTCAAATCAAACGTTCGTTCTCACCTTCTCTGAAAGTTGAGGGTTGAGAGTGTCGAGTTGAGAGCCGGGCACAGGCAGATCGGAGCGGGTGAGGGTGGCAGAGCTGGAATGGATCACTGACTTGCG
>CBINJX010000781.1:0-3341 GCA_966251085.1 uncultured Verrucomicrobiales bacterium | reverse complement strand
ACTCCACCTACGGCGTCGAAAACGAACGCCGCGAGACTGGAAAGCAGAAGGTCATCATCCTCGGCGGCGGTCCCAACCGTATCGGGCAGGGGATTGAGTTCGACTACTGCTGCGTTCACGCCGCCTTTGCTCTGAAGGAACTCGGGTTCGAGACCATCATGGTCAACTCCAACCCCGAGACTGTTTCCACAGACTACGACACCTCGGACAAACTCTACTTCGAGCCGCTTACCCTCGAGGACGTGCTCAACATCTGCGAGCAGGAGAGCGAGAATCTCTTTGGAGTCATTGTCCAGTTCGGCGGCCAGACTCCGCTGAATCTCGCCAACGGCCTCGCCGAAGCGGGCGTTCCAATCATCGGCACCTCGCCTAAGAGCATCGAAATCGCCGAGGACCGCAAACTCTTCGCGGCCATGCTCGACAAGCTCGGAATCCGTCAGACTCCTGGCGGTACCGCGACCGATGAGGAAGGCGCGGTCGAAGTCGCAAACAAGGTCGGCTACCCCGTTCTCGTCCGTCCGTCCTTCGTTCTCGGCGGACGCGGCATGGAGTTGGTTCACAACGAAGCCGATCTCCGCCGCTACATCCGCGCGGCCATCGAGGCCAGCAGCGCTACCGGAGCGGCAAGCCTCTCTGCCGATCGCCCGATCCTCGTTGATCGCTTCCTCGAGGACGCGACCGAGGTGGACGTGGACTGCATCTCCGACGGCGAAACCGTCGTCATCGGAGCGATCATGGAGCACATCGAGGAAGCTGGCATTCACTCCGGCGACAGCGCCTGCGTGATTCCTCCGTTCTCGCTCAGCGACGAGGTGAAGGAAGAGATCGCCCGCGCGACGAAAGCGATGGCTCGCGAGCTGAAGGTCGTCGGCCTCATGAACGTCCAGTTCGCGGTGAAGGACAACCAGGTTTATGTGATCGAGGTCAACCCGCGCGCCTCCCGTACGGCTCCCTTTGTCTCCAAGGCGATCGGCGTCCCGCTTCCGAAACTTGCCGCCAAGATCATGGCAGGCAAGACGCTTAAGGAGCTCGGCTTCACCGAGGAGGTCATTCCTCCGCATTACTCTGTGAAGGAAGCGGTCTTCCCGTTCACCAAGTTCCCCGGCGTCGATATCGTCCTCGGACCCGAGATGAAGTCCACCGGCGAAGTCATGGGCATCGACCAGAACATCGGGCTCGCCTACGCCAAGGCCCAGATGGCCGCCCAGCCGCCGCTGCCGCAGAAGGGGAACATCTTCATTACCGTTCCCGATCGCACCAAGGCGCGCGCCATCCAGATCGCCCGCGAGTTCGCCGAACTCGGCTTCAATCTCTACGCAACCAGCGGCACTGCCAAGACGCTCACCGAGGCCGGTGTCCCGGTGAACAAGCTCTTCAAGCTCGGGGAAGGACGGCCAAACGCGCTCGACATGATCAAGAACGGCGAGCTGCAGCTGATCATCAACACCCCGAGCGGCAAAGCTGCCCGCGAGGATGAGATCAAGATCCGCTCCACCGCCTCCAGCGCCCGGATCCCGATCATCACCACCCTCCGCGCCGCCCGTGCCTCCCTGGATGGAATCAAAGCCCTTCGCGAGCACGGCCTTAGCGTGAAGCCGCTGCAGGAATACCATAAGGTTTCCTAAAGGACGGCACATCAACGTGGGGCGGACTTGCAGTCCGCTCTGCGATGCTTCCAATGCGGGCGTAAACCGCTTGGATGCCAAAAGTATCTCTACATTCGATTCCCGGCGGTAGGGCGCTCACAACGCTGACCGCCGGGTTTGCACATAGAAACTCCTCCCACTTTCCACTTCGGGAAGTCCCATCGCCCCCTTCAAAAAACTCCAACCTTTTTTCTAACGAAGCCGGCCGCCGCAGGTCTTACTCATCGTTCTGGGGGGAACAGCGGGGTCGCCGGCCAGTGGGGTCATACTACGATAACCGGCGGCCCCGCATCTTGTCTCCTGTGGGTGCGGAAATTGCAGTCGGTGCCGGAACCGATAAGCCGATCAGGAAGCGTACTGAGAGGTGGTCCTCCGATGTCTTGGGCGGAGGTACATGAAATGACTCAAACCGCCTGCGTCCTTTTACTTACGCTGATTCCGATGCTGTCATTTGCAGCAGATGGACCGAGTGCCTTACGGGCTCTCAAAGTGATACCAAAGGACGAGGTGAAGAACTTGGCGCGGATCGAGGCGCAAGGCGGGACGCCGGTACCGGATCGCTGGCATTTCCTCGTCCACCATCCGGATTCAGAGAACGGACTCAAAGAATACGTCGTTGCCAGCGGAGAACTCGTCGCTGCGCGAGAGATCTCCCAGTTTGCGGAAAACCTCACGGAGGAGGACGTCATTGGAGGTACATCCGTGAAAATCGACACCGACAAACTGGCGGATCTCGCAAAGAAATACGCCGCAGTAAACGAGGTGGAAGTCGCCACCATCAATTACCAGTTGATTCGAATCGGCGAAGAAGCTCAGCCCATCTGGCGCCTCGACTGCGTGGACTCCGCCGGTAGCATCAACGCCAGCCTGGTAGTCACCGCTACAAAGGGAGTAGTGGTCTCACAAGATGGCTTCCCCGTGACGCCCAAAAGTATCGCCGACGGCAAAGTGAAGAAAACCGCTCTGCGCTTCGAGACAGAGTCTGCCGAGTTGGTCGCTGCTGACGAAGAATGGAGCCTAGAAGATGAGGAGCCGGAAGAAGCGGAAAAGCCGACACCCGCAGTCGCTGCGGCGTCCAAGAAGACCACGGCATCCAGTCCGAAGAAAAAAGCCGTCTCCAGATCGAGTCGGAGCTCCTCAAGGCACACTGCGAGCCGCCGCAGTGCACGCGTCCCCAGACCAGGGGCAGTAGTTCGCCGTGTCACGAGCCCGGTACGCAAGGTCGTTCGCCGGATTCTGCCGTTTTGAGTTTCTCTGAGGGGCCGGAGATAGAGAAAGGCAGGGAAGGGAGGGGCAGCGAGGCAACCGGCTCACCAAAAGAATGGGATAAAGGTGGAAGGTGCTGCAGCGCCTGCATTGTGATGGGGAAACTCTATTTCCTACACAGCTTTCCAAGGATCTCCGGCCACCGTGCCCCGGCAGGGGCTAAAGAATGTAGCCCCGGGTCAGCCCCGCCGTAGCTGCTTGCAGCGAAGGCGGTCGCCACCCGGGGGGCGTCCAAAGGCGAAGCCTCTCGAAGATCCGCGAAGTGCGTCTGCCTCTCCCTCATCTCATCCGTCCTACCCGTCCCATCTTTCGCGAAAACTTCTACAAACCTCTTGCCCTACCGATCTTCACTGCTAGTGTGCCCGTCCCGCAGCGCCAAGAGCGCTGAGGTGTTCCGGACTTCAGCATCCCGAAAGTGAGGATTGCTTG
>CBINJX010000780.1:0-3343 GCA_966251085.1 uncultured Verrucomicrobiales bacterium | reverse complement strand
ACTCGGAGCAGGGATGCTCCGGTCACCCGCAGTCAAGATGACTGCGCTACGGCGCATGCGCCCCTCAGATCAGTGCATCCACTGATTACAGCTACCTGAACTACGAATTACTTTTCTCTCCCGTTCCTTATCTGCGGATCAGATTTCGCACCGCCTTCACCGTCTCCGGAATTGCAAGTACCAATGACGCAATCGAGCAAAGCGTAGCTGCCTGGCAGTACGCGCACAGCGCCTTGTTCTCCTTCCATTCCTCCCGGCCAAGTTCAGCGGCGACTGCGGTGTCGGCCAACGTCTTCAGTCCGGTTGCAATCGGCAGCACTGGATTCAGTCTCGCACGATCCCGTCCACCGGCTGCCGCGAGGCATGCTGTCAGCGCATAACTCACGAGCATCAGAAAACTATCGGGAGTTGAAAAACGCCGGTATGCATAAGGCGCTGCATCCACCTTGTTGGAATCGACTTTTGGCAGCGGCAAATCCGGCAGGCGCCGAATCATTCCAAACTGATAAAGAGCCACCATCTTTGCGAGGAGTACTCCCGCAAAGGAAAACCCAACCACCCAGCGCCGCCGGTACAGGTCGGGATCGGTGGTTTTGCGCAAATCATGGCTGAGCAATTGTGGCCAAACGGTTGGCGTTTCGAGCAGTTTCATGATATGTTCCCCTTGTCTGTCACACGAAGTATCGGAGCGGTACTTGGAAAACCGCGCCTTGCAGACGATGACTGACGCGGTACTCGGGGGAAAACGGAGAGCGGTAGCGACGTTTCTTTGAACGCCCCCGGCCTGCTCATGTCTTAATTCTGCCCAATTGTGGACCTCTTGGCCTCGCGCGGTTGCTGTCCATTTCTATCGCTTGTTTGTGACGTGTGAGACGAGCGATACTTGAAGCAAGAAACCATACGCGCCAAGTTGCAGTCGTTTCCGAAACCCGTTACGGGTTTAGGGAAACAACAAGGGAACCCAGGGGCGACCCAGTAAAATGATGAACAATTTCACACCACGCGCACAACAGGTCCTGGCCCTTGCTCGCAAGGAAGCGGACCGCTTCAACCACAACTACGTGGGCACCGAGCACCTTCTCCTCGGGCTGATCAAGCTTGGGCAGGGTGTCGCGGTCAATGTGCTCCAGAAAATGGGGCTGGACCTCGAAACGGTGCGCATGGAAGTCGAGAAGCAGGTTGGTTCCGGTCCTGAGACCAAGATGGTCGGGAACATTCCTTACACCCCACGCGTGAAGAAAGTCCTCGCGCTTGCCGGTAAGGAAGCGAAGTCATTGAACCATTCCTACGTCGGCACCGAGCATATCCTCCTCGGTCTGCTCCGCGAGGGCGAAGGCGTGGCCGCTCGTGTCCTCAAGAATCTTGAGGTCGATATCGAGCGCACCCGCAACGAGATCCTCAAGGAACTCGATCCGAATTTCACTCCGCCGGAAGGCGAATCCGAATCCGCGCAGGAACCCAGCGGTGGCCCCATCGGCAAGGGTGGCAAGGACGTGAAGACGCCCGCGCTGCGTGCCTTTGGCCGTGACCTGACTGAGCTCGCCAAGAAGGGCGAGATCGATCCGGTCATTGGACGCGCCAACGAAATCGAGCGTGTGATCCAGGTGCTCTGCCGTCGTACCAAAAACAACCCGGTGCTCATCGGTGAGGCCGGTGTGGGTAAGACTGCAATCGTCGAAGGTCTCGCGCAGGAGATCGCCAGCGGCAATGTGCCGGAACTGCTCCGCGACAAGAAGGTGATCACCCTCGACCTCGCGCTGATGGTCGCCGGTACCAAGTACCGCGGTCAGTTCGAGGAGCGTATTAAGGCCGTGATGGATGAGATCCGTCGCACCAAGAACGTGATCCTCTTCATCGACGAGCTGCATACCATCGTCGGTGCCGGTTCTGCGGAAGGCGCGATGGATGCCTCGAACATCATCAAGCCCGCTCTCAGCCGTGGCGAACTCCAGTGTGTTGGTGCGACCACTCTCAATGAGTACCGCAAGTACATTGAGAAGGACGCCGCTCTCGAGCGCCGCTTCCAGCAGGTGAAGGTCGAGGCCCCGACCGTTGATCAAACTATTCAGATCCTCAAGGGACTCCGTCCGAAGTACGAGGCGCATCACAAGGCCAAGTACACCGACGAGGCTCTCGAGAACGCCGCGAAACTTTCCGATCGTTACCTCACTGGCCGGTTCCTGCCGGACAAGGCGATCGACGTGATGGACGAAGCTGGCGCTCGCGCCCGCATCGGCTCCATGACCCGTCCGCCGGATGTGAAGGAGATCGAGAAGGAGATCGAGGATATCCGTGGCCAGAAGGAAGCTGCGATCAAAGCGCAGGACTTCGAGAAGGCCGCTGCTCTCCGCGATACCGAGAAGCAGGCGAAGGAGAAGCTCGAGCGCATTCTCACCGAATGGCGCGAGCAGCGGGAAGAGAAGGAAGTCATGGTCACCGATGACGACATCATGCATGTCGTCTCCAAGTGGACCGGTGTTCCGCTCAACCGCATGGAACAGGCCGAGACCCAGAAGCTGCTCCGTATGGAGCAGGAGCTGAAGGGCAAGGTCATCGGTCAGGATGAGGCTGTCATCGCCGTCTCCAAGGCGCTGCGCCGCAGCCGTGCGGACCTCAAGGATCCGCGTCGTCCGATCGGTTCCTTCATCTTTCTCGGCCCGACCGGTGTCGGTAAGACCTTCCTGGCGCAGACGCTTGCGGACTTCATGTTCGGAGATCGCGACGCGCTGATCCAGATCGACATGTCCGAGTACATGGAGAAGTTCACCGCTTCCCGCCTGATCGGCTCGCCTCCGGGCTATGTCGGTTACGAAGAGGGCGGTCAGCTTTCCGAGGCGGTTCGCCGCCGGCCGTACTCGGTCGTGCTCTTCGACGAGATCGAGAAGGCGCACCCTGACGTGATGCATCTGCTCCTGCAGATCCTCGAAGAGGGTAAGCTTACCGATTCGCTCGGCCGCAAGATCGACTTCCGCAATACGATCATCATCCTCACGTCGAACATCGGCGCGGAACTGATCAAGAAGTCGAATGCGATGGGCTTCGGTGCCGCGCAGCGCGACGAGGGGAATTACGACGTCATCCGCGAGAAGATTCTTGAAGAATCGAAGCGCGTGTTGAAGCCGGAGTTCATCAACCGTCTCGATGACCTCATCGTCTTCCATCCGCTTGGTAAGCCGGAGCTTCTGGAGATCATCGATCTTGAGATCGCGAAGGTTGTGGAGCGGATCAAGAACAAGGACATCAAGATCTCGCTCGACGAAAAGGCAAAGGATCTGCTCATCGAGAAGGGCTACGATCCGGCCTACGGTGCACGTCCAATGCGCCGCGCAGTCGAGCGCTTCCT
>CBINJX010000779.1:0-3344 GCA_966251085.1 uncultured Verrucomicrobiales bacterium | reverse complement strand
GCGGCATCGACCCGCAGGCGCCGGCGCCACTGCTTCGCGGCCTGGTCGATCGCGGCCAGTGCGCCGCGTGACGCATCGGCGGGCACGCGGCCGCGGCGCGACGCGGCGGCGAAGGGTCTCAAGGAGTTTTTCCCTCTCGGACTCTGCCTGTTTGCGGGAGGTAATATCACCGGCGATCAGCGAAAATCCGCTAAGTCGGTCGTTTCCGTCGCGTATCGCAGCGACGTTGCAAACCGCCCAGAAGCGAGACCCGTCCTTTCGCAGATACCAGCGTTCCTCTTCGCTGGAGCCACTACATAAAGCAGCGGTCAATTCCTTTTCGGCAACGCCTTGCTCACGATCTTCAGGTGTGAACAAGGTATCCACCTTTCGACCGACGATCTCATCACTCGTGTAGCCGAAAAGGCGTTCCGCACCGGAGTTCCAGCTGGTGATGGTGCGATCCACGTCCATGGAAAAGATCGCGTAATCCTTCAGGCTCTCCATCATCAGCCGGAACCACTGCTCATTTACCCGCGCCGATTCCTCCGCTCGTTTCCGCCGCGAGATATCGCGAAAAAACACGGAGAGTCCGCCGTCGGCAGTCGGATACGCGCGTACGTCTAGCCATATATTCAGCCGCGGGTAATAGAATTCCAGGGATTGCGAGGCCTTCTCCGCGACCGCCCGATGGTACGCCTCGTAGATCTGCGTCTCCACAAAATCGGAGTATTCTTTCCAGAATACCTTCCCGAGGAGTTCATCGCGCTGGCGTCCGAGGATCCGTTCACCTTCAGGGTTTAGGTGGGTGACACACCAGTCCCGGTCAAAAGCGACAAAACCGTCAGTGATTCCTTCCAGAATGGTCGTCGCACTCTGTCTCGTGACCTCTGCTTCCCTGCGCAGACGTGCAACCTCCATGCGGGCATTCACCCGCGTCAGAAGCATCGCTGAGGTAAATGGCTTGATCACATAGTCGTCCGCTCCCGCCTTGACGATTTCGCCCGCTTTCTCATCCCCGAGCCCCGTCATCACCACGATCGGGATATCCCGCAATGCGGGTTCCGCACGGATTGTCTGGACCAACTCCAATCCATCCATTCGCGGCATTCTCAGGTCAGTGAGAACACAGTCGATCGCACGGGAGCGGAGAATATCGATCGCCTCCACTCCATCCGCTGCAACCTGAGTGTCGTATTCGACCTGCAAAAGACTGCTGGCGACGTCACGTACGGATTCCTCGTCGTCAACGACAAGCACCGTCGAACGCCTTGCTTTAGAAGGGGCGTTTGATCGCTGATTGGGAGGTCCATCCCGGTAAGTAGAGATAGAGCCACCCATGCCATACGCATCCGTACTCATGCCCTGCTAACTTAGTACGGAACTGCAACACACTGGAGATGGATCAAGGGACGTGTGTAGTGAAACAGCCACACTTGGACGGCTCTGGTCGCCAATCAAAAAAATGCAGTCCTCAAAGCCCCTTATGACCAGCTCGGAAATCCCGGACGACCACTTGGGCGTCCCTCACCGCGGGTCATGAGTGCCGCGGCAAGTTCAAATATGCCAACAATGACAAAGATCACACCGGCCACACCAGTGACGGCAAAAATGATAGGGGAAAAAACCAATGCCAGGCCTGCAACGATATCAAGGACCAGATGCGCAGGAAATGGGATGAGTCGAACGATGCCGACTTCAAAGTTCGTAAGTGCCGTATAAAGGACGATCGCCGTACCGAATATCATCGCCAAATCTGACGATACAGGCTGCGTATGTATATAGCCAAAGATCCACGGGGAAGCGAGGAACAGCAGGCCAACGACGTAGTCGAGGATTCCGTGTAGAGGACGTGGTATCAGGCGCATAGGACATCCTTTAGTTACCAATGAAATCGAATGTGCTGGCTCGGCAGGCCCTTCCTCCCGACGCCCGGCTCCACTCGTCGATCCTAGCGGTGTACCTCGAGACCGCTGCAGACCAACGGTGAAGCCGGGCGCTTGTCACAAGTGCCCTACGGCACTCTGCGACCCGCAGCTGATCCTGCCTCCGCCGGGCCGAGGCGGTGGCGTCGCTCTCTCCTTGCCGGTCACCTCACCGGCCTGTTCGCGATCGACACCATGGCGCCCGGTTCTTCCAGCCGCAGCACTGACAGCCCGCCGATCACCCTTAAACCTATGCAGGGCGGGTTCGGTCTTCGTACTGATGGAATGAGGCAGGATCAGCATTGCTCACCAAATTGTGGACTGCGTGATGATTAAACCAATTGCAGTACACGGATCGCATGTGAGGCAGTCTGATCGGGTCAGGGTGTATGCGGCAGGAGAAGTGCGAGGTTCCCCCGAGCGAGGAAGTCCCATGGATCGATATCCAAATGAGGCATTTACGAAGACGAACACGATGCGGTCGGCATCGTACCATTCCCTGAAAATGAAAGTGCCGGACGTCTCAGCCGCGCTCCTGAAGAGAGCGCTGCTGTGCCGCCCGGCACTTGGACTCAAAGCACGCATCGTTAGAATGCGCGCTCGTCGTATAATCTCTTAAATCTCGAATGCGTCGTCCGCCTCGGCCCTCAGACGAGGACGGAGAAACTCCACGATCTGCGCAACCGATTCCGTCAGGGTCTTCTTGTCGGTGTGCACGGTAATCTCCGGGTCTGCTGGAGTCTCGTAAGGAGCGGAGATTCCGGTGAACTCCGTGATCTCTCCGGCACGAGCCCGCTTATAGAGTCCCTTCACGTCGCGCTCTTCGCAGACAGCGAGCGGCGCATCGACGAAGACCTCGATGAAGTCCCCACCAGCTTCGAGAGCGATCTCGCGAGCCCGGCGACGGTCGTCACGGTAGGGCGAGATGAAAGCGGTAATGACGATCAGCCCGGCATCCGCCATCAACTTAGCAACCTCCGCTACGCGGCGGATATTCTCCTCACGGTCCTCAGGTGAAAACCCGAGGTTTGCATTAAGGCCATGACGAACATTGTCGCCATCGAGCACGTACACATGAGACCCCATGTTGAAGAGTTCACGCTCGAGTGCGCGGGAGATAGTCGATTTACCGGAACCGCTGAGGCCGGTGAGCCACACGACAGCGCCTTTGTGCCCGTTGCGCAGGGCACGATGCTGGGCGGTGACGTTGCCTTCGCTCCAGTAGATGTTCTTCGACTTGATCTTGGTGCGATCGGTGTAGGTACCACCGAAGAGGATACCGCCGCCTGCAACCTGCCGATTGTCCACGATGACAAAACGGCCGAGGATCGGGTTGCGATCGTGGTTGTCGAGAACCAGCGCACCACGTGTCTGAATGGTGACCTCCGCGACATCGTTGCGAGCGATGTAATCGCGGCCCTCGACGATATCGAGAGTGGA
>CBINJX010000778.1:0-3344 GCA_966251085.1 uncultured Verrucomicrobiales bacterium | reverse complement strand
CCAACCGGCTACCTTCTTGGCATCCCTCCGGGATCAAGACAGCGCTCCGCGAGCGTTTGTACGTTAGATACGAACGGCCATTTCGATTTTTTGCGCTCACATCTGAGCACTGAGTACTGAGTACTTTCTCCCCCGCCTTCACGTGCCCTGTTCGTTGCCTGCTCTCCTCTCGATACTTCTCAACTATTCACTTCCGGGGAACTAACGCGAAAAATGGTGCGACGCGCCTTTTTCTTCGGGCCACGCGGCTTGTGAGGCGGGAGCCCGATGATTGCGGGCGAGCGCCCGATTTCCGGCGGCGGTGGCCCGCTGACCTTAGACGGGCGACGGAGCGAAAATGTCGGGCACCGCACAGGTGCCAGCGGTGGCCCGAGCGTCCGATCCGGTGGCCCGACGATTTTTGCCGGTGGCCAAGGTCCTGATGGCGGGCGCCCGGCTCAAAAGGTCGGCGCACACCTTTCAAAGGTATGCACTACCCATTATCACACGGGTGTTAATCACTTCCTTACGCACGGAAGGTGTCGTCATCTACGTAGCGCCTCTGCTGGCGATCCGCGCTCGTGCTCGGTACACTTTTTGCGCTTTTCGCGCCTTTTCGTGACAAAATCGGACACGAAACCGTCACAGGCGGCCGTCCTTCCGCTATATACACTTCGAGTTACCCAGACTCCGCTCCGCCGCCCGACCGGTGGTCGTTGATCTTCCCCCCTCGTATTTCATGAAGAACGCCACTTGTTTCCTCCTCGCCTGCTTTGTCTCCATTTCCCTGTTGAGTCACGTGGAAGGCGCGTTCGTGAAAATTGAGGATTTTGAGACCCATACGGTGGGTGCGGATGTGGATACTGCCAGGGGCTGGGTTTCCGCAGATGGTGCTGCGGCGAATCCAGTGGTGCTCGATCCGGCTGGAGGGACGAACAAGGTGCTCGTGGTCCAGAACGACACCTCGGCAAATGTACGCCTGAACAGCGCGGCGAATCCGGCGCTGCTGATCCCGAATAATACGACCGCTACACTCTTCCTGCGGTTCCGGTTCAACGGCCAGAAGAACTATTCCTTTGGAATGTCGGACGTCAGCACCCCGTCGGGATTCGGGGATTTCGAGTCGCAGTTTAACCACAATAACGCGGCAAACGATGCCCGGATGCGCGACTCCGGCAGCTTCCTGCCCATGAGCCCTGCCAGTCCTCTGGTCCCGGGCCAGTGGTATCAGATCTGGATGGTCATCAATAACACGACTGACCGGACCACGGTTTACCTGGATGCGATCACCCCTCCCGGCGGGATGACGAGCGCCTTGCAATCCAACGGGAGCAAAACGGCTTTCGCGTTCCGCAATGGAACCGCCTCCAATGCGTTGGCCGCGTTCTTCATCCAGACTGGTGGTGGCGGCGGCGCTGATGAAGGGCATTCGGGGGCTGTTTATATCGACGACATCTGGATCGATACGACGGGCCAGAACCTGACGAATCCCGCGCCTCCGAGCATCAACGTGGTTTCTGCAACCAATGATGAGGCAGAAGTCGGCATTGGTGGCGCGATCGGTTTCGATCCGACAACGAACGATACGAGCACGCTGGGCGCGATCGACCGGGCCACGCTGCAGATCGTGACTCCTCCGGTGAATGGAACGGCGACGGTGGATCCGGTTTCGAAAACGATCATCTATCGCCATACCGGCACCGCTGCGGGCACGGATAGCTTTCGGTACCGCGTTTCCAATGTGAGCGGCGCCAGCGGCGAGGCGGATGTGCAGGTGACGGTCAGTGGAGCACTGCGGCTGGCGAACAAAACGGTGAACATGCCGCTGGACCCGCCCGCCTCGGCAGGTGCGCTGCAGCTGGTCGATGCGTTTCCGGGGTTGACCTTTGATGGCATGGTTTCGCTCGCCTCGGTGCCGGGTTCACCAAACCGGCTGATCGTCGCCACCGCGCACGGCACCTCGACCGGTTCCGATAGCAAAGTGTGGATGATTCCCGATACGGCGGCCGCGGCTCCGGTGAAGCGGGAACTCTTTGAGGTGGACAGTCTCTGCCCTGCGCCGTTCACGCGCGGACGCGGCATCTACAGCGTGGTGTGCCATCCGGACTTCGCGACGAACGGGCGGCTGATTGTCTGTTACCAGGGCAAGCCGGATGGATTTCCTGTTCCAGTCAACCAGATCCCGAATCTCCAGAAGAACGGCGTTTCCAACACCACGATCGAGTGCACCCTGCGGGTCTCGGAGTTCACCATTTCCCTAGCGAATCTCGCGATCCTGCTGAACCCGAGCAGCACCACCACGCAGCTCAATGCGGTGCGTTCCGAAATCCTGGCGTCGGAGAAACGCCATATCAACCTGGCGGAACAGCATCTCTATCACAGCATCAACGACTCCCACTTCGGCCCGGATGGATACCTCTACGTCTCCTTCGGCGATGAGGGTGATCAGTCCGAGCCGTACCGCAACGCGCAGTACATCACGAAGGATCAGTATTCCTCGATCATCCGGATCGATGTGGACAAGCGGCCCGGAAACCTGGAGCCGAATCCGCATTACTCAGTGGTGATCAACTCGAGCACTGGCAAGGCGAACTTTTCCGTCCCGGCGGACAACCCGTTCGTCGGCGAGAGCGTGACTTTCAATGGCATCACTTACACCCCGGCGCATCCTGATTTCGGCAAGATCCGCACGGAGATCTGGGCGCTCGGGTTGCGGAATCCTTTCAAGTTTCACCTCGATGACAACAACGGGGTGACAGAGGCGTGGGTGGGGGATGTGGGCATGGACCTGTGGGAAGAGGTGAGCCTTCTCCGGAAAGGCGACAACGCAGGCTGGTCTTACTGGGAAGGCACCCACGCGTCGGGAATCGCCCATGCCATTCAACCTGCCGTCCACAAGGCTCCCGAGTGGGATTACGGTCACTCCAGCGGGAACAACTGTGTGATCGGTGGCGTGCTTTATCGCGGGACTGCTTATACCGCACCGCTGAATGGAAAGTACGTCTTTGGCGATCACGGCTCGGGCCGGCTCTGGACGCTCGATCCGAATGGCTCCGGCGCCAGCAAGGTGCAGGATCTCGGGGTGGGGACGATCGGGCAGCTCGTCGATTTCCACATCGATCCGCTCACGGGCCATATCCTCATCGCGCAGTATCAATCGAGTAAGAAGATCTACCGTCTCAAGGAAGGCGCTCCGGTGAACGATAACTTCCCGCAACTCCTCAGCCAGACGGGTGCTTTCGCCGATCTTGCGACCCTCACACCCAACCCGGGTGTCGTCCCCTATGAGCCGAACCTGAAGTTCTGGTCCGATCACGCCGACAAGGCGCGCTGGTTCCTGATCAAGAATACCACCGATCAGATGG
>CBINJX010000777.1:0-3346 GCA_966251085.1 uncultured Verrucomicrobiales bacterium | reverse complement strand
GACCGCCCGGTCCTCGGCTTCGGCTGGCCGTTCTCGGTCTGATAGAAGCTCGTGCGCAGCCCCGACGTCACGGCGTTGACGAAGTGGCGCAGGATGCGATCCTCGTCGAGACTTTCCACCTTGCCGAGCGCTCTCGACAGGAGGCGGCGCGAATCCTGGCGGAATCGATCGATTTCTCCCGCAAGGGGCAGGTCTCCCTGCGGCCTGGCACCCAGAGTCCTCCATCCCGGGAATCGCTACAGGAGAGAATGGTGCCCGGAAAAGACCAGGGATCTCCCGCCCCTGCGCAACAACCGACGCCAGCGCCTGCTCCGGAAGCGCCATCCGAGCAACCGCCGGCAGCCGGTAGTCAGCAGGCGCGTCCCGTCGATCCACAGGCGGAAGCCGCTGCGGAACCGCGCAAGGAGCTGCCGTGAGATCCGAGGAAACCAAAGGTTCATTGAGCGTGCGGTATTACGATCACATCGACCTGCGGGTGTCTCGGCTTGCTGACGTCACACCGTTTTACGAGGCGCTCCTGCCGCATTTGGGCTTCACCCGCCGTGTCCCTGTGGAAGGCTGGCTGCAGTTTGAGGCAGGAGATCAGGAGAATGGCCCGTTTTTCGGAGTCACCGAATCTCCGGGCCATGTGGCCAATGAGAACCGGATTGCTTTCCGGGCAGAAAGCTCGGCCGAGGTGGACCGGTTAGCGGAGGTGGCCAGACGTGCAGGTGCTCGGAACATTGAGGGCCCCATGCCCTACGAGCCGGGTTACTACGCTATCTTCTTCGAAGATCCCTGCGGAAACCGCTTTGAGGTGTGCCATCGCACTGGCGAAGGGGTGTAGTCAAAGTGGGGTGGGTGTGGAGAGCAGGAGGTACATCCTCCTACGCTCCCCGGCTCAGATGCGCGCAAGCGGTGAGGGCGCGCATCTACCCTGGCGGGTTTGGGCGAGGCGAGGGTGTTCGGGAGTCGGTGAGCTGCAGCGCTCCCTCCGAGCACGCGGGACGCATGCTCCACTCTGCCGCACGCACTTCCACCTGCCCTCTACTGGAAGAGGACCACCATGCAGGCGGTTCCGGAGAGCACGCTGCCAGCCAGGAATGCGCAGCACTCAGTTTCAGATGCCCTTTACCCGGCTCAAAATACGCCAGACGCACCAAAAAGCCGCGTGAACGGGGTAAAAAGGTGGCAGCACGCAGTAAAAAGGTGCGTTTGGCGACTTTTGACCAGCATCGGGCCGATTCGGATCCGCGTAATGTCATCCAGATGCCCTCCAGAGAGCCTCACTTCGAATTCCGCCTGCGTATTTGTCGAGGAAGCCGAAATTCCCCAATCGAAAATCGCCAATCCTGCGCTACTATCCCTCACCATGCACCAACCTTCCCTTGGGCATTCCCCCAGTTGGCGTCGGCTGCTCGGCCTCGTCGCCGGTGCCGCCCTTTCCCTTTCTCCCCTCCTGCACGCGGCAGACCCGGCCGATGCCTGGAAGCAACTGACTGCGGGTGAATACGATGCGGTACTCAAGCAGGTCGGTCAGCTCAGTGAGCAGGAGGAGCGGGTCGAGGATTGGGCGTTGATCCGCATCGAGGCGCTCCTCGCGCGAGGACGCTACGTCGAGGCACGTGAGGCGGTAGAAAAGTACGCATCCCGGCTCACCAGCAGCCTGCGTCTGCGCCTGCTCGGTCACGAGGTGATGAAGCAGAGCGGCGATCAGCAGCGGGCCGATGCGTATCTCGCGGAAATGGAGCAGCTTATCGGCTGGCGTGAATGGGCCTTTCAACAACCCGCCGACCGTGTAGCACTCGGTCGCGCCGCCCTGATCGCCGGAGCGGACCCGAAGCGGGTGCTGGAGCGGTTTTTCGACCCGGTAAAAAAAGCACGCCCGGATTTCCGCGAGGTCTATCTCGCGAGCGGCGAGTTGGCTTTGGCCAAGGGCGATCATTCATTGGCAGCGAAGACTTTCGGCGAGGCCGCTAAGAAGTTTCCCGATGATCCGGATGTGCAGTTCGGCCTCGCCCGGGCCTTTGCCCCGAGCGACACCGAGGCAACGCAGGATGCGATCAACAAGACTCTCAAGGGCAACCCGAACCATGTCGGCGCACACCTGCTCCTCGCAGAGCATCACATCGATGCCGAGAGCCTGGAGAAGGCGGACGTCGCCATTGCCGCTGCGCTGAAGATCAATCCCGCGCATCCGGAGATCCACGCCCTGCGGGCGGTGCTCGCGGAGCTGCGCAATAACGAGGCCGGATTTAAGAGCGCACGCGCCGAGGCGCTGAAACTCTGGGACAGTAACCCGAAGGTGGATCACATCATCGGCCGCAAATTTTCACAGAAATACCGCTTTGAAGAAGGAGCGCAGCATCAGAGGCAATCGCTCCGGTTCGATCCGAAGTATCTCCCGGCCAAGATCCAGCTCGCGCAGGATCTCCTGCGGCTCGGGGAGACGGAGCAAGGCTGGAAGCTCGCGGAGGAGGTGGCAAAGGTCGATCCGTACGACGTTCTCGCATTCAACCTCCTGCAACTCCGGGACAGCACAGCTCATTTCAAGACACTGGAGAGCCCTCATTTCCTCGTTCGCATGGACCCGAAGGAAGCTGAGGTTTATGGCAAGGAGGTGATCGACCTGCTCGAGCGTGCACACGCACACCTCGGCAAAAAGTACGGACTCCAGCCGAAACAAAAGACGATCGTGGAGATCTTCCCCGATCAGAAGGACTTCGCCATTCGCACCTTCGGCCTGCCCGGCGGCGCCGGGTATCTCGGCGTCTGCTTTGGCCGGGTCATCACCGCCAACTCGCCCGCATCGCGTCAGGGCTCCCCGGCAAACTGGCAATCCGTGCTCTGGCACGAATACGCGCATGTCGTTACCCTCCAACTCACCCGCAACCGGATGCCTCGCTGGTTGAGCGAAGGCATCTCCGTTTATGAAGAGCGGCAAGCCCGGGGGAACTGGGGAGAGAAGATGAAGCCGCGCTACCGGGCGATGATCCTGGGTGAAGATTTCACCCCATTGAGCCAGCTGAGCGCGGCGTTTCTGCAACCGAAGACGCCGATTCACCTGGCGTTTGCCTATTACGAGTCATCGCTTGCGGTGGAGTTTCTGCTGGAGCGCTATGGTCTCGATGCGATGAAAAAGATCTTCGGCGAGCTGGCCAAAGGCATTCCGCTGAACGATGCAATCGCACGGCACGCAGCGCCGATCGAGCAGATCGACAAGGTTTTTGCCGAACACGCGCAGCAACTGGCAAAGGGCACCGCCCCGAAGCTGGACTGGAGCAAACCGACACCAGATGACGTCGATTCAGAAGAAAGCTTTGCGCGCTGGATGGAGAAGAATCCGGACAACTACACCGCCCTGCTG
>CBINJX010000776.1:0-3346 GCA_966251085.1 uncultured Verrucomicrobiales bacterium | reverse complement strand
ACAGCGAGGACTGCGAGAAGAACCCAACTGGCTGTGAACAGCATGCGTCCGCCCATGGTCACCTCCGATCGTCTGGGGTCTCAGCTTAGCTCGTAGACTAGCATCGACTCGAACAGGAGATTACGCTCGACGACCGTGCGGCGCGCGAGGCTTTCCTGGAGCGACTCTGGGCGTATGCGAAAAACCTGAGCCCCGCTTTCAATACACTCAAGACGATCGTTCTTCATGAGCGACTGGAACTCGACCGTGAGAAAGGCATCTACAACAAAGATCTCTTCCTCGAGTACCTGAAACTCCCTCGGCGTTTCCCTTATGTGAATCCCGAGTATCTCCGAGAGAATCCGCGATTCACGGTGGAGCCGAATGCCACGGTCACCGGAGTGCCTCTTCTCACAGAGCCGCTCCGCCCGGATGAACCGCTCGTCCGCGATTTCTTTCTGCAGATCTTCAAGGATGAGCCTTCGTGGGAGCCTTGGGCGGTTTACGTGCGGGAGGATTGGCTGAAGCAGGTCTTTGCGGAGTCGAAGATCACCCATGGTGTCGGTGATCCCGCCCAGTGGGCATCACTGTTATCCCCGGCTGCTTTCCAGGCACTGAAGGAGCGGGTGGATCTCGACTTTGCGGCTACGAATCCGGAGTTCCTCAAACCCGCCGATGACGTGAGTCTTCAGCTGTACGTGAAGAATGTACCGCAGCTGATCGTGCGGACTTATGAAATCAATACGCTCAGCTTCTTCCTCACGCAGAACCGGGAGCTGAATACCGATCTCAACCTCGACGGGCTGATGGCGAATCAGGAGCGGACACTCTCCTTTGGCGATGATCCCGAAGGGCGCAATCCTTTCCGCCGGGTGGCGCGAACATTCAACTTCCCCGAGCTGAAAGGGCAGCGCGGTGCGTGGGTGATCGAGTTCATTGGCGGCGGCCAGAGCAGCCGGGCACTGGTTCGCAAAGGTCACTTTCATCTGTTACAGGACACGAGCGGCGCGGGTGATCTGATCACCGTGCTGGACGAATCCCGAAAGCCGGTGCCGGATGCAGCGGTGTGGCTGGAGGGACGTCGGTTCACGCCGGATGAGAAGACCGGAAAGATCGTGATTCCCTACACCCAGCATCCGCAGGTGAAGCCGATCATCCTGGCGAATGCCGACGGCACATTTGCGACGCTGTCGAACCTCATGCATCACGCGGAGAATTACGAACTGCAGGCGCAGTTCCATATCGTGCGTGAGCAACTTCTCGCCGGCCGACAGGCGACGCTGGCGATGCGGACGAGCCTCAATGTGGCGGGTGAACCGACTGCATTGGAACTACTGCAGGAGCTGAAGCTCACGCTTACCTCGACCACGCTCGACGGCATCACGACCACACGTGAACTCACTCCGGAGCAAGGGCTGAAGCTCGAGCCCGGCAAGGAGTTCACCTACTCCTTCCCTGTTCCCGACCGGCTCGCAAGTTTCTCGGCGACGCTGACTGGCAAAGTGGATAGAGTGAGCACGGGGGGCGAAAAGCAGGATGTCTCGGCGACACGGAAATGGGATCTGAACGGGATCGACAAGACGGACAAGACGAGCGACGGACATCTCGCCAAGTTCCAGCAGGACTATGTCTTTGAGTTGCTAGGTAAAACCGGCGAACCGCTGCCGGATCAGCAGGTGGTTTTCGATTTTGTCCATGAGCTCTTCGACCGGCCGGAAACCGTGGCACTACGCACGGACGAGCGTGGACGAATCATTCTCGGACCGCTTTCGGAGATGCGGTCAGTGACCGCCCGGATTCCCAACGGCCGCGCTGACACATGGGAGATCACAGCCGCGACGCGCACCTGGCCGGACGAATGGCATGCGAAGGAAGGCGAGTTGGTCCGCATTCCATGGCCCGGCGGCGAGCTGACCCGGGAGAATGCATCGCTGCTGCTGCGGGCAATCGAAGGTACCTTCATCCGCGACTATTTCGATGCGATATCGCTCGCGAATGGGTTCGTGGAGATCAAAGGTCTGCCAGCGGGAGACTACTCACTTCAGCTGAAATCGGCCGAGGGGCGTCGGCCAGAAATCCGGATCTCTGTCACCGCGGGTGAGATAGTTGCGGATTGGATCGTCTCCGAGAACAGGCATCTGGAACTCGGCGAGACGCGTCCCCTCCAGATCACGTCAATCACGCCTGAGGCGGATGCGCTCAATGTGCAACTCGTCAATATCAGTCCGCGCACGCGAGTGCATGTCGCGGTCACTCGGTATGTGCCGAAGGAGAACCTTTTCGACAGCTTGCAGGGATTCCCTGAGGACCTGGCGATGGCGCAACCCGGAAAATTCCCGAATCTCTATGCAGGCGGCAGGGACATCGGGGATGAGTACCGATATATCCTCGAGCGCCGTTACGCGAAGCTCTTCCCCGGGAACATGCTCCTGCGCCCCGGGCTGCTGCTGAATCCATGGGAGGTGCGTACGACGGATCTGGAAGGCCAGCGGCTTGCCGGAATGGAAGCCCCTGGGGCGGCTCGGGGTGGACGCACCGCAACGCCTCCTGCTCCAGCGAGTCCCGCAGCCAAAGCAGGAAAGGCAAAGAAACCCCAGCCACCAGCTGGTACAAATCTCGACTTCCTCGCACTGGCTGCGCCCGTGGTCTACAACCTTACGCCGGATGAAAACGGAATCATCCGGATCGACCGTGCCTTGCTGGGAGACCGGCAATATGTGCAGATCCTGGCGACCGATCAGACCGATGCGGTGTGGCACGCCTTTGCGCTGCCGGAAACGGTGACGAAGTTCCGTGATCTCCGGCTGACCCGCCCACTTGATCCCAGCAAGGCGTTCACTGAAACGAGGAAAGTGACAGTGCTTCGTCCGGGGCAGACGCTCACCGTTGCAGACGTACTCGGGGCGGATCTTGAAACCTACGATTCGATCGGAGCTGCCTATTCGCTGTTCACGACGTTGAGCAATGATCCGAAGCTCGCAAAGTTCGCTTTCGTCACCCAGTGGTCAAAGTTCAGCGAGGAGGAAAAGCGGGCAAAATACTCGGAGTTTGCCTGTCACGAATTGCACTTCTTCCTCTCGCGAAAAGACCCTCAGTTCTTCGAAAAGGTGGTGCAGCCGTATCTGCGCAACAAGAAGGACAAAACCTTCATGGATGACTACCTGCTCGGGAACGATCTGAAACGGCACCTCGAGTTGTGGTCCTACGGACGACTGAACATGGCCGAGCGTGCGCTGCTTGGAAAGCGCCTGCCCGACGAGGCGGCTGCGGCGGAGCGGCATCTGCGGGAGGTGTGGGAGTTGGTTCCACCGGATCAGGAGCGACTGGATCGGCTCTTTGAAACTGCCCTGCGCGGACGCGGCCTGGC
>CBINJX010000775.1:0-3348 GCA_966251085.1 uncultured Verrucomicrobiales bacterium | reverse complement strand
ATTCCCACACCGGAAACGAAATGCCCCGCACTGCCATCGGTGTATGCCATTTCCAAATATCACCAGGAGCGCATGTGCATGACGGTCGGACGAGCCTACGGAATTCCGACAATTGGTCTCCGCTTCTTCAACATCTTCGGCACACGCCAGGCGCTCTCAAATCCTTACACTGGAGTGCTGGCAATCTTCGCCTCGCGCTTCCTCAACAACAAACCGCCTCTTATCAATGAGGATGGTTACCAACAGCGCGATTTCGTCAGTGTCCACGACATTGCACAAGCCTGCCGCCTCTCGCTCGAAGTTCCCGATGCGGCCGATCGAGTCTTCAACATCGGCAGCGGCACCCCGTATACGATCCGGGAAGTCGCCGAGAAAATGGCAAAGGTGCTCGGCAAAGAGCACATTGAGGCGGAAGTCACAGGGCGCTACCGAATGGGCGACATCCGCAACTGCTTCGCGGACATCTCACTTGCCCGTAAAATTCTTGGTTATCAACCGCGCGTAAGCCTCGAGGACGGACTGGTCGACCTCTCTGGCTGGCTCGAAGGCCAGACGGCAGTCGATCGCGTTGAAAGCGCTTCGCGCGAACTCGTCACTCGCGGCCTCACTGTATGAGAAACGGATCCTCACCTGCGACAAACAACGGCGCAAAGCGTCACGTCCTCATCACCGGCGGATCAGGTTTCGTCGGCGCCAATCTTGCCCACCGGCTTCTCAGCCAGGGGGAATCAGTCCTCCTCTTCGACAATCTCTCCCGTGAAGGCGTAGAGCGGAACTACGAGTGGCTGCGTGATACTCATGGGACCAAGGTGCGGCTGGAAGTCGGTGATACACGCGACACGAAGGCCCTTGGACGTGCCGTCTCGCACGCTTCCGCAGTGTATCACTTCGCTGCACAGGTGGCGGTGACGACCAGCTTGGTCGAACCGCGCCATGACTTCGAAGTCAACGCTCTGGGAACGCTCAATCTGCTCGAGGCCATCCGCGCGCTGCGCACTCCGCCACCGTTGATCTTTACCTCGACGAACAAGGTTTACGGATCGCTGCCCGACGTCGCTCTTCGTGAGAAGAACGACCGATACGAACCGGTTGATCCAGCAGTCCGCATCTCCGGGATCAATGAGGAGCACCGGCTCGACTTCTACAGTCCGTACGGATGCTCAAAAGGCACGGCGGATCAGTACGTCCTCGATTACGCCCGGACGTTTGGTCTCCCGGCGGTGGTGTTCCGGATGAGCTGTATCTACGGGCCGCATCAGTTCGGGACGGAAGATCAGGGCTGGGTCGCGCATTTCCTCATCCAGACGATGGAAGGCCGGCCAATCACGCTCTACGGTGATGGCAAACAGGTCCGCGATATCCTCTTCGTCGAGGATCTCGTGGATGCCTTTCTCCTGGCCCGGGAGAAGATCCGATCCACCGCCGGACAGGCCTTCAACATTGGCGGCGGTCCGCAGAACACCACAAGTCTGCTGGAACTGATGCGGTGCATTGAACAGCTGAATGGCACCGCGCCGCGCGTTGAATGGGGCAACTGGCGTCCTGGCGACCAGCGTTATTACGTCAGCGACTTCCGGAAGTATCAGGCCGCTACCGGCTGGTCTCCTCGCGTGAACGTCGAAGAAGGAGTGCGCCGGCTACTCTCATGGCTGCGGGAATCTCATGCACAACCTACCCCGCGCCTGGCAGCGATTGCCTGATAACCCATCTCCTCTCCCCCTCCTCACCCAATAAATGAAGATAGCGTTCTTCGCCTCCAGCCTGGTCTCTGCCTATTGGAATGGTGCCGCTACATATTACCGCGGCATCATTCGCGCGCTTCACGAGCGCGGCCATCAAATCACTTTCTATGAGCCTGATGCGTACGATCGGCAACAGCATCGGGATATCGAACCACCACCCTGGGCCGAGGTTGTCGTTTACGAGAACTCGCAAGATGCAGCGATGCGTTGTATCGACGCCGCACGCGTGGCGGATCTCGTTGTAACAGCGAGCGGTGTTGGGGTGTTCGATGTACTGCTCGTGGCCGCGGTTCTCGATCTGCATGGCCCCCGGACTCTCGTTGTATTCTGGGATGTGGACGCACCAGCGACGCTCGATCGGGTGCAATCGAATGCGGACGATCCGTTCCGCTCGCTGATTCCGCGCTACGACATGGTTTTCACCTATGGCGGAGGCAATCCGGTCGTCGACGCCTATAAGTTCCTCGGCGCACAGGACTGCGTACCGATCTACAATGCGCTCGATACAGCGACGCATCATCCGGTGGAACCCAATGCCCGGTTTGAGGCAGATCTCGGCTTCCTTGGAAACCGTCTCCCGGATCGGGAATCCCGTGTCGAACAGTTCTTTTTGAAAGCCGCGGAGCAACTTCCAGAGAAACGGTTCATTCTCGGAGGGAACGGCTGGCACGACAAACCGCTGCCCGGCAATGTTCGCAATCTTGGCCACGTGTACACGGCGGACCACAATGCCTTTAACTGCACGCCACTCGCGGTCCTGAATATCTCCCGCGAGAGCATGGCGCGCTACGGCTTCTCCCCTGCCACGCGTGTGTTTGAAGCGGCGGGCGCCGCGGCCTGCCTTATCACGGATGTGTGGGAAGGAATTGAAACCTTCTTTGAGCCTGGTACCGAGTTACTCGTCGCCCGGGATGGCAACGAAGTCGCGGAGCATATCCGCCAGCTTACTCCGGAACGGGCACGCGAGATCGGCCAGGCTGCCTACCGGCGTGCCCTTGCGGAGCATACCTATGCGCATCGCGCCGCGGAAGCTGAGCGGGCGCTGAACGGAATCTCCACGCTCACGGCATGAACATCGTCATCCTGGGTCTCTCCATTACATCGTCCTGGGGTAACGGGCATGCGACAACCTATCGAGGTGTCGTCCGCGAATTGGCACGTCGTGGGCACGACGTGCTCTTTCTGGAGCGCGATCAGCCATGGTATGCGGATAACCGCGATCTCCCCTCGCCCGACTTTTGCAGAACGGAACTCTATACAAGCATCCAGGACCTTCAGTCCCGCTTTGAGCAGGAGGTACGAAATGCAGATTGTGTGGTAGTCGGCTCGTACGTTCCGGAGGGTGTCACCGTCGGTGAGTGGGTCACGAAAACGGCCGGCGGCGTCACTGCCTTTTATGACATCGATACTCCGGTCACGTTGGCCAAACTCGAACGCAAGGAGTACGAGTATCTCACGCCAGGTTTGATCTCGCGGTACGATCTGTACCTTTCCTTCACAGGGGGTCCGACCTTGGAACGGCTAGAAGAGGAGTACGGCTCACCTCAAGCTCGCGCCTTTTATTGCTCAGTCGATCCAGCGCTCTACTACCCGGAAGAGGCGGAAA
>CBINJX010000774.1:0-3362 GCA_966251085.1 uncultured Verrucomicrobiales bacterium | reverse complement strand
CAAAGAGGTTTCCTCCATCTCCGAAGATCCATTTTCCATCTCCAAAGATACTTTCTCCCTCTTCGGACCTTCCCAGTGGCTCTCCAAAGTGATCGCGGAGATCTTTGGAAACCGGCCGAGACGCTTTTTTGTGTGCCGAAACCGCTTTGGAGACCCGAGCGGGCTCTTTTGAGGGTGCGCGGGGCACTCGAAAGTGTTTCCGAGGCGCTCAAAAGATCCTTTCTGCCGCTCCATTCATACGTTGCGCCGCTTTCTCCGCATTCCGGGCGACTCGCTTCATTTCGGCTCCGCCGGGGTCCGCGCGAAAAGAATGGCGGGAGTCAGGTGAAGGCGCCCGCTTGCGGGTTTGGACCGGTGCTTTTGGTGAAGTGAGGTACTCATGTGCGCTCACCGTCTCAGAAGCCGGTGTGGGCTCTTTGCGAAGTTGAGCAAATCTGGGACTGCAGCGGCCCGGCTCCATCAAGAATCGGCGCTCGGCCGACGCTTTTGAACGGAAGGATTGATCAACTTATTCTTTCGTGAACCCTCAGAAGGCCAGCTGGCAACCTGAAGTCGTCAAAGAGATTCTGTAAAACCAATCCGAAACTCTGGAATTCCAGATCCTTTCTGAGTGACGGAAGTGCTCACAATCTGAACCTCACGATCAACGAGCGCCTCCTTTTTGTCGCTCTTTTTTGCGTCTGCCGCGGTCCTTTGTATCTTCTTCCTACGGCTCGCTGCCTCTTTGAGTCCCCGCAGCGCCGCGACTTATTTTGATGTCTCACCCTCCTCAGCATCCACTTCCGCACTCACGCTTCAAGACTCGCTCCGTACCAGCCTCCATGGAACTCGCCCCCGGCATTCATCTCGATGTGCGTCGGGCAGTCTGGCTATCGGATACGGGCACGCTCGCTGTGTCCGATCTACACATCGGATATGCCTGGGCACATCGCGTGAGCGGACAGATGATGCCGGTCTCGAAAGGCGAGGAGACGGTTCCGAGGTTGGTGGAGTTGGTAAACCAATACAGACCACTCGAACTCGTGCTGCTGGGGGACATCGTACATCGCGCTGTTAGTGTTCCAGCACTGGAAGCGGAGCTCCGGCGGTTGGTTGAAGAGGTCGGAAGTCGTACAACTCTACGCTGGGTTGCAGGCAATCACGACGTTCGCCTCGCAAGATTGCTGCAAGAGCTGGGGCTTCCGGTGGAGCTTCTGAACGAGCATCACGCCGGCCCACATCTACTCGTTCATGGGGATGCTCCGGCTGAGATGGCCATTCAGCATCTCGCATCTACTCGGGATAAGGGCGGGCGCGTGATCCTCGGGCACGAGCATCCGGCGTTTGTCCTGACAGACAAGGTCGCCTCCAGTGTGAAATGCCCGTGCTTTGCGGTGAATGAGGAGCTGCTTGTGCTCCCTGCGTTCTCCGAATGGGCTGCCGGAGGGGATGTGCGCCGCCGTTCTTATATGTCGCGGTATCTTCAGGCGTCTTCGCCCGCGCGTGCGGTGGTGTGTGTCGGGACACGATTGCTTCCGGTGCCACTTTGAGGCGGTTGTTGTCTCGAGTGCTGTAAAAGATTGCCCAGTTGGCGGCAATGGTTACCCGTAGAGCCCTATGGATCAGAATCACGCAACTCCGGAAGATGATTACCGGCGCTTTGTAGAGAAAGTTCGTGAAACCGGCGAGGTCTGGGGGCTTCGCATTGAAGATAGCTGGGCGTATTGCCCCTCAAACGAATACGAGGATACAGATGTTTTAGTCTTCTGGTCTGATCGTGCCTCTGCGCAAAGCCACGTCCAAGGAGAATGGAGCGAACACAAACCGGAATCCATTCCGCTGGACGAATTCATCGAGAATTGGCTCCCGGGAATGGATGAGGATGGGATGTTGGTCGGGCCGAATTGGGATGCAGACCTCAGGGGGCTCGAGGTCGAACCGCAGGATATGGTAGAGGAGCTTACAGAGGATGAAACGGATTAGGATTTTGAAGGGATGGTAAGGCGAGATCTGGCAGCTCTCCTGAATATTCATCGCTGACATCACCTCTTCACGAAACGTTCCGGCCTTCTTGCCTTTGCATTTGTAGCATTGGTGTTCTCAATGGCGGAGAACTGGATAGGATTCAATGTAAGCCACAGTACTAAGACACTTGGCGAGCGCAGCGAGCGACACCAGAGGACGAGGTAGATAAACGGGACCTTGGCGAGCCTGCTATATCCGCTGGCGGGGTTAGAATGCCGCTCCAGAAGCGATCGGAAAATAGAGGTGAGTGAAATCTACACCATTCCGCGATCACTACTGCACAGACTCGGGCGACCTGCCACGGTTGCGCTCTCCACGGCTGTCAGTATGGAGGAGATGCTTCAACTCGTCGTAATCCACAGGTTTCACCAGGTGATGATCAAACCCGGATTCAAACGAACGGCGGCGGTCCTCTTCCTGTCCGTACCCTGAAACGGCAATGATCAAGGCATCCCGACAGCACGTTTCGAGACGCATCCGCATCGCAACTTCATAACCATCCAAGCCGGGAAGCCCGATATCGAGCAGCACTACCTCCGGCCGAAAATGGCTCGCGACCTGCAAAGCTTCGATACCGTCGTGAGCCATTGTGATCGTATGGCCGAGAAGCTTGAGCAGACGGCTCATGCCGCGGGCGGTATCGACATTGTCATCCACTACCAGAATCCGCTGTCCTTTGCTCACACGAGGGGCTACGGCCCCTCCTCTCTCGGCTTCGGCTTTTGAACCGGCTGCCGCAGGTAATCGGATGGTGAATTTACTCCCCCGCCCCACTCCAGGACTGTCCGCACTCACACTTCCCCCGTGCATCTCAGTGAGTGTCTTCACAATGGTGAGACCAAGTCCGAGTCCGCCCTCAGAGCGGGCGATAGAGCGCTCCCCCTGGGCGAAAAGATCAAACATTTCCGGCAATCGCTCCGGGGGAATGCCTACCCCGGTATCCCTCACCGAGATTAAGATTTCACCGTCCTCTCTGCGGCCGGCAATCCAGATCTTACCACCGTTCTCGGTGTATTTTGCGACATTGGTCAGCAGGTTCACAATTACCTGCTCGAGCCGTGCAGCATCGGCATCGACCATCAAGGGGATGCCCGGCTCACGAGATTTGATGAGTTCGTGCTGCCGATTTGCGAAGAGGGGGCGAACGGAATCGATGGCTTGCGCGATCACGTCGGCAGCATTCAGCCGCTCTTTCCGAAGCCGGATCTTACCGCTCGTGATCCGGGAAACATCCAGAAGGTCATCGACAATTTGTGTGAGCTGACCGATCTGCCGCTGTATCACCTGCCCTGCCCAGCGAAAGTCGTCGCTGTTGTCCGACATTTCCAAGATCGCCAGGGCATTTTTCGTGGCGGCAA
>CBINJX010000773.1:0-3364 GCA_966251085.1 uncultured Verrucomicrobiales bacterium | reverse complement strand
AGAAGATGTGTTCAAGCCCTGTTGAGGTTCGGGAGCGCGGCAGCGGTGGGTTCGCGAAATGAAAAAATAGGCGCTTGCCCTGGCGGATTTGTGCGAGACGAGGGTGGTTGGAAGCGGGTGAGCAGCAGCGCTCCCTCTGAGCACGCAGGATGCATGCTCCACTCTACCGCTGCCGTGCCCGGTAATCACTCGGCCGCCAGCCGACCCACTTTTTAAATGTGGTCGAAAAGACAAACGGGTTCTCATAACCCACCTCGCTCGCAATCGTCTCCACCTTGTCGTCCGTGGTTGCGAGCAGCTTGGCAGCGTGTTGCATCCGGAGAAAGATCACGTGATGCATCGGGCTGCGGCCGAGTTCCCGGCGGCAGAGGCGGCGGAGATGCTCGGTGCTCAGATGGCAATAGCGGGCGAGCGCTTCCAATGTCCATGGCTCACCGAGTCGCTGGGCGACATGTTCCCAGAGATGCCCCAAGCGATCGTCCGTCTGCCACGGACGGGCAAAGCGGAGCACATAAGTGTGAATGATTTCCACCCAGTGATGCACCGTGGCCGGGGCCGTGCCGCTCTGTATCTCGTGATACAATCCCATCACCGCCGACCGGATTGGCAACGGATCAAAGCGTGCCAAGGCGGGGGAGGATGCGGACATGATCGGCTTCTGCCCGGCGGGTTGCTGATAGCGCACCCAGGTAAACTCCCAGCGGTAACCCGGTACTGCCTGAAATGCCAGCAGCGCATGTGGCGGCGCGAGGCACGTGCAGCCCTCACGGAAAACCTGCCAGCGGCCATCCAGCAGGATCTTCCCTCGGCCACTCGCGCATGAGAGCAAGTAGGTCCCGCTCAGGTCCATACGCACCATCTCGTACGGAGCCGCGGCATCGGCCACACCCACATGCGCGATATGGTGCAGACCGAGCGCGGGGCACTCCTGGGCTTGCACTTTCCATTCCTGGGTATCCGCGCCGACGATGTGCGTTTCCGATAGTGGCTCGTGCGTTTTGCTCATGGAGAGTTGGAGGGGCAGGGTCAAAGGTAGCGCCCCTGGTGCCAGCGCGTCCATCCAGAGCGCCCACATTTACCTCCCTAAATTCCACCTTTCCCACTTCCACAGATGACAAGCCGTTTGTCGCTGCTACAGGTAGCGGCGACGGAAATCGCGCTAAGGTTTCCGCCCTCTCCCCGTTTGTTCCAACGTTTATGAGTCGTCTCCTCACCTCCCTCCTCGCACTTGCGCTGGTGGCCCTCGCGCCACTGACGCAGGCCGCCGAGCCGCTGCGCGTATTTATACGCGCGGGGGCGAAAACCCACGGACCCAACCAGCACGATCATCCACGCTTCCTGAAAGAGTGGAGCGAACTGCTCAACCAACGTGGCGCCAAGGCCACGGGCGGCATGGATTTCCCCTCTGCCGAGCAGCTCGACCAGACCGATGTGCTGGTGATGTATGCCGCAAACGGCGGTATGCTCGCTTCCGAGCACAAGGCAAATCTCGACAAGTTCCTGAAGCGCGGCGGCGGCATCGTGGTGATCCATGATGCAGTCTGCGGCTCGGACGCCGATTGGTTTAAGACGATCGTCGGCGGCGCCTGGCAGCATGGCCGCGCCAAGTGGTTCGAGGGTGATATCTCTCTCTACTACGTGGAGAACGATCAACCGATCACGAAGGGCGCTTCCAACTTCGACATGGACGACGAGCTTTCTTACGATCTCGACTTCATGCCCGAGGTGAAGGTGATCGCTTCCACCTGGACCCCAGATCCACGCGCCCAGAAGAACGGCCGCGCTTTCCCGCATATCTACAATACGGCTCCTCAGATGTGGACCTATGAGAAGGACAACTACCGCGCCTTCGTCTCGATCCCGGGCCACAACTGGAGTACTTTCGAGCTCCCGAATTTCCGCGCTGTCCTGCTCCGTGGTATCGCCTGGGCCGGCAAGCGCCAGAACGTCGATGAACTCTGCTCCAAGGCGGAGCTCGCCAGCCTGCGTTATCCGCCGGGCGGTCCGACTCGTCCGGAGGAATCCGGCAGCAAGATTGTAAGTCATCCGGAGTTCGACCTGCAGCTCGTTGCTGCGGAGCCGATGATCACCAAGCCGATGAACATCGACTGGGATCCGGCCGGCCGCATGTGGGTGGCTGAGACCCCCGAGTATCCGAACGGCCGTCGCGGCCTTCGCGAAGATTACGCCGGCAAGGAATGGAAAGACGGCGGTGGCGTCGACCCGACCCCGGGTAAACAGCAGCGTCCTGCTATCGACCGCATCTCCTGGCTGGAGGACACGAACGGTGACGGTGTCGCCGACAAGAGGGAAGTCTTCTATGAAGGTCTGGAACTCGTGACCGGCCTCGTCTTCCACAAGGACGGTGTAATCGTCACCCAGGCTCCCGACATTCTCTGGATCCGCGACACGAACGGTGACGGCAAGGGCGACAAGGTCGAGACCCTCTACACGGGCCTCGGCACTGGCGACACGCACGCTGTCATCAACAATCCCCGCTGGGGAATGGATGGCTGGATCTACGCTACGCATGGCTACAGCGGCAGCCAGCATGTCTATAATGGCGACAAATCGAAGGACTTCGGCTCCATCGGTTCCGGTGTTGTCCGCTTCAAGCCCGACGGTTCTGCAATTGAGCAGTTCTCTTCCAAGGGCGGTAATACCTGGGGCCTCACGGTTACCTGGGACAACGAGATCGTCTGGACGCAGCCGACCAGCGGCGACCTCGTGATGCACACGGTGCTGAGCGAGTCGCAGCTCGGAAAGGGCAAGATCGGCAAGACGCCGAGCTTCAAGGTGATCACCCGCTCGCCGAAATCGTTCCCTCTGATGACTTGGGAGCAGCAGGCTTACCGCCAGATCGACTGGGTCGGTTCCTTCACGGCTGCCTCCGGCACTGTGATCTATGACGGTGGCGCATGGCCGGAGAAATGGAACGGCAGCTATTTCACCACTGAGCCGACGATCAACATCGTCCACCATCAGTTCGTGAAGCCGGAAGGCGTGAGCTTTGCCAGCCACAAGCAGGAGGGCCGTGAAGAGACCGAATTCATCGGATCGAAGGATCTCTGGTTCCGTCCGATCGAAGTCCGGACCGGTCCGGATGGTGCGATGTACATCGTCGATTTCTACAATCAGGCGGTCATTCACAACGACACCCGCGGACCCGATCACAACCGGGTCAACGCCGCAGTCCGTCCTGATCGCGACCACTATTTCGGCCGCATCTGGCGCGTGATGCACAAGCAGGGCAAGGCGAATGCCGTGCCGAACCTCAGCAAGGCTGACGCTGCAGCTCTGGTCGCAGCACTGAAGCATCCCGCACAGGCCGTGCGTATGACTGCCTCCCGTCTGCTCGTTGAGA
>CBINJX010000772.1:0-3368 GCA_966251085.1 uncultured Verrucomicrobiales bacterium | reverse complement strand
ACTACCATAGCGCAGGGCATGGAGCGTTTTGCTTGTACTCAGGGTGCGACTGCTACCGTCATTCACCGTCGCCCCATCGGCAGCGGCCGTGATATCGCCAGACTCGTACGCGAAGTAACCATCGGCAGTATTGCTCAAAGCGCCGATCCCGGTTGGAGCATAGTAGCTGGCGAAATGATCGCCATTTACGATCGCCCAGCCGCCAACCATACCTTTGGCGTCTACGACAGGCGCGGCGCCATTGATATTGGAAACCATGAACTGCGCCGCCGTCGTGTCATTGCCTGCTGTTCCGGCAAAGCCATATCCCGCGTTGAAGTTCACCAGCGCACGGCTCTCGGTAGTCCGTGTCAGGTTATTGATATTGAGCACCGCCGCGCCACCGCCGCCGGCGTCTGCACGAAGGGTCACCTGCCCAGCCAGAGCGTTGACCGTACCAAAGCTCTGCTGAGAAAGCTTCCCGGCTCCGCCACGGAGATCGATCGCGCCGCCGCGCATATCAACGTTCACCCCGGCCTTGATGCGGTTATCGATGCTGGAGAGCGAGCTGTTATCCAGCATCAGCGTACCATAGTGAATCGTGACTCCCCCAGTGTTGCTGAGCGTACCTTCTTCACGCAGTTGCAGTGTGCCACCCCGGATCGAGGTTGCGCCCGTCATCGTGTTATTGTTCGTCAGTGTCAGCGTGTTCGCCCCCACTTTATCCAGTGAGATCGCCCCAGTGATCTGTCCGGAGAAGAATGTGCTGCCACCACGCCCCTGGACCGAGACTGTGGCTGGAGCCGCGCTGGTCAATGTTCCGCCAGCGGCTCCAGCGTACGGAAGCGTATTGGCGCTCACGAGCTGATCGATCACTTGGCTGTTGCCATTGAGATCGAGCGTGCCGCCATTGAGCGCCACCCGAATACCACGCAGCGTGTTCTGTTCACGGGTCTGGAAGAACTTGTTCGTTCCGCCGAGGGTTACCGTACCACCGTCAACTACGAGCTGGTTGCGGAACACACTGGCAGCGCCGTTACCAAACGTCAGATTTCCACTCCCTGTCTTTACGACTCCTGTATCCGAGTATGCGATCGCGTTCAGGTTCAGGTCACCGTTTGCATGCAGGTATAGAGGAACACCTCCATTGCTCTGGAGATGCGTACCATCGCCACCGATCGTTGCAGCACCGGCACCGGCTTCAACGATGACACCACCGCTGGTGACAAGCAGTCGTGCGGGTTGTTGAGCATTTGCGAGAGTCCCGTTCACGTTGAGCGTTGAACCGGCCGCGAGCGTGAGCGACTGGACGCGGGATTCTCCCGTGATTGTCCGAGTACCAGTCGAGCGGACATTCGTATGGGTTGTCCCGTTCGACCACACCAACTGGCTATACTCCGAGTCAGCCAGCGCGCGGAGTCCGGCTCCGGAACCCTCCTGCGTGACGAATCGATCGCCGACTCCATCGCCGTTCAGATCTGCAAGAAGATCCGGACGCATCGGCGCGAGCGGCGACCCGATGACACCTGCGATCCCCGGCTGATTATTCTGGTCAAAGCCACCGCTCGCAGTGAAGTGCGGTGAGTTCACCCGGATCAGTCCGTTCGTCAGGTTCGCTGGATTGGGTGTATAGATATTGTCTGGGGTATAGGTACCAGGGAGGTTGGCCAGCGTCGGCGCCTGCAGGACGAATGTCGCACTCCGTCCACCGCTATTATCAAAGCGCTGGAGATCATTGATCGTCAGCGTGGTCGGCGCTGCCCCCGGGGTCACCTTGATCACAGTAGTCGAAGCCGTGACAGCTCCGCCGTTATTGAGGGTTCCTATTGTTTCGTCGACCTCTGTGGTGGCGTTGCCGATCAGGTGAATCGTACCGCCCTGCCCACTCACATTCCTGGAGTTCAGGCGATTATTCAGGGCCGTCCCGCTGTTATCGAGCGTCAGCGTCGCTCCCTTGCTCGGCCGGATCGTACCGAATGCAGTGGTTCCTTCTCCGGAAAGAACGATCTCACCCTGCTCCAGGCGCAGATCGCCGGTTGAGGTATTCATTCCAGTGAGGGTCATCTTGCTCGCCCCCCATTTGCTGAGAATCGGCTGCTGAGTCCCACTGCTGCTGATCGAGCCTCCAAACGTGAAATCGGACGCGCCCCAGCCAACGACCAGCGCCTGATTGCCGGTCGTAGTATTGCCGATCACCGTTCCCGTTCCCGTAAGAGCGCCGATCACCTCGTTCACATTGCCCGTGTCGAAAACAAGAGTTGAGCCGGCCTGCAGATCGAGTGTGGTCGAGTCCGGAAGCACGTTCTCGGTTCCGATCAGCAGTCGCTGGCCGGGGATCACGCGGATCGTTGTCGAAGCGTCGCCCGTGTTGCTCGCACGGCCGACAAACCGGATGTCTCCCATCTTCGGATTACCCGCGATCTCCGTGGCACTTCCGATTGTAAGCGTCACCCCCGGCATGAGGCGAAAATCCTCCTGGATGGAGAAGTTTCCGGATCCCGTCGTGCCCGCAATCACCGAATCGCCAGCAAAGACAATACTGCCACGCCCGGAGTTCAGCTGGCGGCCGGAGCTGGAGTCATTCGTGATGCCGCCACCGGCGCCGATCGTGATGTGCTCCGGCATGATATTCGGGGAGCCCGGACCAGCAGTCGTGAAAGTATCTGTCTGGCTCGTCACCGTCCGGTTGCCTCCAAACACCTGAAGTATGGCTCCACCTCCACCAACCGCAGTACTGAGATTCCTTACATTGTCCAGCTGCAGGCGCATGATTGCCCCCGGTTGGAATGCAAACCGCCCAGCATCGATTCCCGCAAGTGCGTTCCCTTGGCTGGCGACTTCCACGATGCCGTCGGGCTGAACCGTAATCACCCCACCAGTGCCGAAGCCTGATGTGTCGTTCAGGAGCAGGCGACCGCCACCCTCGATCGTCACTTTCGCGTTCACAGGTCCCGACGTCGGCGTCGGTGAAGCGGAGCCGAAGTTTCCGGGGTCCAATGTACCACCAGCCTGTACGACTACGCTCGCGACGTTTGCACCGGAGCCAAAGGAGTTCACCCGGTTGGGCTGCAGCGTGGAATGCGGAGTCACTACAAACGTGAGATCGCTCGGCATGCTGACCTCGCTATTCTCATCCAGCGCAACGTTGCCGACGATGAAACCGCGGATCGGGTTAGCCGAGTTGTTTACGATCGAGTAGGTACCGTTGACGTTGTTACCACCGAGCGTGAGGGTGAGATTTGAACCATTGGTAATCGCTCCCTGCAGAGTGAAGTCGCTATTGGCATAGATGGTGCCCTGCTGCCATGCACGGGAGGAGCGCGGATCGGTGCTCATGCCCATCCACGGCGTACCAGCGCCAAGCGTCACGGACTGACCGGCACCTGCAT
>CBINJX010000771.1:0-3372 GCA_966251085.1 uncultured Verrucomicrobiales bacterium | reverse complement strand
GTCCCTGTGTGGACCATGCAAGGTCAAGGAAGTCGCCATCCGGTAGCTCGATCCGCTCCGGTTGAAACGCGATTTTCAGCCGTCGGCGTAGCAGAACCGGCACGATCGTCTGTACGTGGCCGTTGCGGAGAAAGGATGGGGAGCGGAACTGGGAAGGTATGACAGGCATCAGGGTTGAGGCGGCCCTCCAAGCCTACGCGTTCTGTGAAGTCACTCCACGATTCTTCGTTCCCTCATGTAGATCCAATTTCCCACTGGGTCCCACTGGAACGACGAACTCCGAGGGAGAGAGAAAAATGCAATCCCACGTGCCACGCGTCCCGGCACCGCATCACCACCCGTGGGATTGCGATGACAACGTACGCGCCGGGAGCCAATTACGAAATAGGCAGTATTACGTAGGTGGAACTCCCTATTGCGTTTGGAGGATGTTTTGTTGCTAACCCATGTTGATCCGAGCAGGATTCGATTCTTGCTCGGGGTCTGGATGTGTAGATCTGCGCGTTCTTAATCTCGCTCCAAAGCGCCGCCTCGTCTCGGGCGCTTCATGCCTCAAGTGGTCAGTATGCCGACTTGGGTGGACGAATCATCTGCCAGGCAGTGCGCAGAATGATCAGGAAATCGAGCATCGGTGACCAGTTCTCCAGATAATAGAGGTCCGACTGCAGACGGCCGCGGACCTGTTCGTCTGTTTTCGTCTCCCCGCGATAACCGCGAACTTGGGCCAGACCGGTGATCCCAGGTTTGATCAGGGCGCGGACGCGATAGAACTGCGCAATCTTTGCGAAGATCACATCGTGCTCAAAAAGATGTGGGCGTGGTCCCACGATGCTCATCTCGCCCCAGAGCACATTGATGAATTGTGGCAGTTCATCGATGCTGAGCTTCCGAAGCCAGCGGCCGAGGGTGAAAATACGCGTGTCGTTCACGGTCGCCTGCACTGCTTCATTGCCGTGATTCACATGCATTGTGCGGTACTTCAGGATTGCGAAGTCCTCGTTATGAAGCCCGGTGCGACGCTGGCGGAAGAAGAGCGGGCCAGGGGATTGCATCCGGTGAATTGCCCAGACCAGCATGCTCGTCCAGGGAAGTACCAGCAGGACCACCGGCAGGGCGATTGAGATGTCGAGAACGCGTTTGATCAGGCGGTTCAGCGGACACTCGAGCGGCTCCTGACGGAGCGAGATGAAATGCATTCCATCATCGCGGATAAAGGTCAGTGGCCGGCCAAGCTGCTCTTCCAGGTCATGAAGTACAAACAAACGGCATCCAGCATCCTCACACCGTGTGCTCAGGGCATTGAGTTCCGCCGGGGAGATCGTTCGGGTGAGGATCACCTGATTGATTTTCTGACGGCTCACCAGAGACTCAAGATGGTCGACGGTGTCCCAAACTGGACCTGCTTGCTCCAGTTCGCACTGGGGTTTCAGGGTGACAAAGCCTAGCACCTGCATCCCCAGTGCTGTTTTGCGCTTCAGCCAAGGGCGGATCCGGGCCAGGTCTTCCGGCATTCCGCAGATCAGCGTTTTTTGCTGTCGCCGTCCTTGAAAACAGAGGCGAGCGAGAAGCCTCGGGATCCGGCGGTTCGAAATGAGCAGCACCCCAAATAGCAGCAGCAGGTACGAGAAAAGGAATACCCGGGAGATGGCATGATCCTTCGCTGCTACTAAATAGAGAAATAATGGGGTGGAAACGTGTAAGAGTTGCCGGAGCGTGACCTGCGTGGCTTGGACCAGGTCGAGGTGAAGAACGTCTTCATTCCAGAGGCTGCTCCGGACCAGGTACAGTGTGAAGGCTGCAACCAGGATCAGGGAATAAACGAGATAATGCCCGTAGTCGGCAGGTTTTCCGGGGTGAAAAAAACCGAACTGAACCAGAAGCAAGCTCCAGAATGCCACTAGAGCCAAGCCAAGCTGGACGCCGCCATGCAGCAACGCCAGTCCTCTCACTCTCCTATGAATCATCGCTCTTTCCTTTCGTGGTGGTGTGGTAACGCCTCTGGCATCCCGATGTAATCTACGGAAGAACCAAAAACAGCTCGTGAGCCCTTCCAATAAAAGCCCCTCTCAAAAATGGGAAGAACTTTGTGCCGAATTCATGGAAAGATGTCCTTGGGGCTTGCTAGGGTCTATGGCACGTCGTTTCGGATAACAACCGCCGCGGACACGTATCAATAATGAGAGCACTCCGGTGAATAAGTAAAATTGCGTAGAGCAAGAAGATCGCAAGGACTTGACGCGCCGGATAGGAAGCAAACTGTAAAGTATGCCGATCTACGAGTTCTACTGCCCGCAGACGCACAAAATTTATTCTTTTTTTGCACGGAGCCTGGCGCTTTCGGGGAAGACACCTCGATGCCCGGATAATCCCGAGTACCCGATGGAGCGGATGATTTCCTCCTTCTCCTTTACCGGGCGCGCAAAGGAGAAAAGTGAAGCGCCGTCGGGTGATCCAGCTGAGGATGCACGCATGGAGCGCGCGATGATGGAAATGGAGCGGGATTTCGCCGGGATGGATGAAAACAATCCCGACCCCCGGGCACTCGCTCAGATGATGCGGAAGATGTCCGATCTGACGGGCGAGAAGATGCCGGCCACTATGGAGGAGATGATTCAGCGGATGGAAGCCGGGGAAGATCCGGAGAAACTGGAGGAGGAGTACGGTGAGGCGCTGGAGGATTTTGAGCCGGGCGCAGGTGGAGAAGCGGAAGCCGGTGAGGAAGGGAAGGGACGACTCCGTGTACGTCGCAACCGGCCCGAGCGCGATCCGACTCTGTACGAGATGGCAGAGTATGTGGATTGAGAGCGGCCTCTCAGTGGGGTGAGAGCAATCAACGGGCGGGGCGCGTGAAGGTGGGAGAAAGTACTCAGTACTCAGTGCTCAGAAGTCAGTACACAGCCCCTGCTTTGGCAGCCTCATCCGCTTCGATCTGCCAATGCGTGGCTCTCAACTCCTCTGAAAGTTGAGGGTTGTTGGTTGAGGGTTGAGGGACTGAGAATGCGCCTTTGGCGGTTGAGAGGAGCCGGGAACTACCGGCTGGAGGACCTTTCTTTGCGCCTTCACGCGCCCCGCTCGTTGGGTGCTCCTCTGAAAGTGAATAGTTGAGAGTATCGAGTTGAGAGCCGCGAACTTGCAGTTCGAGGCGGACGAGTGTGGCGAAGCAGGGGGCTGTTTACTGACTTCTGAGCACTGAGTTCGACTTTGGCCATTCTCACATCCGCCAATCTGCCCTTCTATCCCGAAGGGATTGCGTCCCAGAGCCCAGGGTTTCCCGCGAATGCGGGACTACCCTGGGAAACGGTGAAGACGAGCATCACCCCCTTCGGGGTAGAGGCGCTTGTTCATTTCCACCCAGGGTAGCTTCCCGCATTC
>CBINJX010000770.1:0-3374 GCA_966251085.1 uncultured Verrucomicrobiales bacterium | reverse complement strand
GAATCCATTTCTTCAGCTCCGATTTATGCGGCTCGTAGATTCGCATCAGTTCCGCGCTCGCCATCCGCGGCCCATCCACCGCTCCCAGCAGTGACGTCGCAAGCTGGAAAGCCCCGTCAGGATTTCGCCCCAACTCTCCAGTAATGAGCCCGCCAATCGCCGCTTGCCGCTCCGTGCCCGCCGGAACGGATTCCAACAACCGCCGGGCGTCCACAACTTCACCCTCCATCGCGAGCCTCTGGAAGGCAGGACGGATCAGCTCGACACGCTCGCTGCTTGGAGGACGCTGAAGTACCGTCTGAACGAGAGGGATCGCACCGACACGTCGCACTTCCTCTCCAAAGAACTGCTCAATCGTAAACGCCCGGTCTTTTGCTGGCACTTTCGCCAGAAAGTCCGCAGCCGCGTCGAATCCATGTCCTTGCGAAAGCTCCCGGGCAATATAGCGGGCCGAGGACCAGCCGGATCCCTTTCCGTCCCCAAACTCCGACATCCACAGCTCTGCCGCGCGTTGTGGCCTGTCATATCCTATGGATCTCAGGAGATCATAGAGAGCCTGCTCGCGAAGCTCTTGGTCCGGTAGCGCTTTTGCCCAAGCCATCGCAGCGGCATCGTCCTGGCTGCCCCAGCGTGAGAGGACAACATTCAACTCTCCATCCTCCTCAAACTGTGGCCCCCAATTCTGGATCATATAAGCCGCCGCAGCAGCGGGATTTCTCTGAGCGCGCGTGCTTACGTAGACCTTGCTGGCCGTGCGGAGGAGTGGTGCATCGTCGATTGTCGCCAGCCACGCTTCTGCTCCCGCAGGGTCCAGCTCCGCCCAGCTGTCGATCAGGCCCATCGCTGCTAAAAGACGTCGCTTCAATGGGACCTCGCTGATGCGTCGGCTCGCTGCTTGAGGATCCACTTTCGCCCAGTCATAGAAGACCTTCCATTCACCAACCCTGAAGTCTCCGTCATAAGTGGCAGACGGGGGCACTGGGTTAGCAATCAGGAAATCTGCGGCGGCAGCGGGATTGGATTCTGCCAGCAGCCGACTCAAATCATCACGGTTGGCAGAAGCCAGGCGGGATTGTTCGTCCTGCGGTAGCTCACGCAGCCAGGCGAACACGTCCGCGAGATCGATTCGGCCCCAAGTCGAAACCACTGCCGCAAAGAGACCGTCACGCTCGGCCGGAGGCAACGAAGACAGCCAAGCGCGGGCCGCTGAGAGATCGTGTTCAAACCAGAACGCGGCCAGATCCTCATGCAGAGTTGAGCTCTCTTTCTTCCCCGAGGCTCGTAATGAGGCGAGCACGGCAGGGAAATCCTCCGACCGCAACCGGCTTGCCAGCAGATACAACTGGCACCGCTGAGCCTGCGCTGTCGTCTCGGCGAGGATTTTATCGATCCCGTCCGATAGGGAGATGGCATTTTGCACCGCGAAACCGCCTGCTTCTGGTGATGCAGTACTTTCCGCATGTGCCTCCGCTGATGGCTTGAATGCATGGGGAACCGGCGGCGTCGCCTCATTGATTCTGCGGCCAAACCACCAGCCACAGAGAGCAAAGACGATCGCGGCCACGAGGGGGACAAACACACCGCGCATTTATTTATCAAGCAGCGCAGGGCAGGCACAGGCAAGCTCTTCTTCTGCAGAGTTGATCTTGCCCGAGCCTATTTGGGGCAAATGGTCCTACGGCACCAGATTCGGGCAAAGGCAGCGTGGGCACCGGAGTTCGCGCTTTCGCAGGGCCATGAAGCTTACTGCCACGGCCAGTGGAAACTGGCACTCGCCGCAGACGAGCGTGTCCGTGCCGCCTCCGACAAATTGCGTGTGGCACAACTCCAGCGGCGGTAGTGGACTGCGTGCACACGATTGATCGTGGCGCGGGTGAATCGCTGTCAGTTGATACACGCGGGAATTTTCCCCGGATAACATTGTCTCGGTCATCAGTGATGATTCACCTCCTTTCTTTGGCAATCTCCCTGCAGAGTCGCGATGCTGCAACAGAGGTCTTGCCCTGATCAGGGAGTTAGGCGAAAGCCTCGCGAACTGCCTGATGGCCAACCTGTTCCGTGGATCAGACTGCCCAGGCGCGAGCCACTTCCGCGTGGGCTCCGGAGAGGAGCGCCATGCCGTGGCTGGGGATCAGTCGATCAAAGGGCCATTGCAGGACCCGTGTGACTGAGGCTTGCTGGGCGGCGCGATCCCGGATCATGGCGCGGTAGAAGCGAGTCGCGCTGATTTTCCCGTAAGCGCCATTTGCCTGCATGAAGAGCCGAGTCCACAGATCTGTCGGCGAGCAGATGTTGAAAACAAAGTCGGCCACGATGAGCGAACGGCTGGGCCGATGGTGAAATACGACCTCGTTGACCTTCGGCATTCCTTCGATCAGCTGTGTGTCAAAAACGCCCTGCCAGGATTCCGGCATGGGAGCCGTAAGATCGCGGATCGGACGATCTACCTTGAGCACATTCTCAAAACCGGGTGATGCATGGAAACTGGCGCCCGGATAGGCCCGCAGGTTTTCCGGGATGAAGGTATCATGGAAACAACTTGGCGCGACGATGTGCCGGACAGGGCCGATCCTCGCCAGGTCATGCTGCACATCGTCTTCCGGCGGTCCGGGCGAGATGAGTACAAGACCACCATCTTCCGGCAGACGCACCACCGCCATCTGGCGGCCGATGGAGACTCCCATCAGCTTCAGGGGAAACTGTGCAACCCAGAGATCCTCAGCGACGGACTGGAGGCGTTTCATCGATTGAGTGTGGCAGACCAATGGTGGCGATGGGAAGAAGTTCAGGTCTTCTGTCAAAGCTGAGGGGAGGGCGTGTGCCGGCAGGTCGGAAGGGAAAGAGGTGGCGTCACCGAGATCCAAAGTTGCCTTCTGATTGCCCCCAGGCCGTAGGGAGGTCGCGCCGCCGGCCGCCGGAGGAGCGTGGAGAGCTGTTCCGTCTCAACTCCTCTGAAAGTTGAGGGTTGTTGGTTGAGGGTTGAGGGTCTGAGAATGCGCCTTCGGCGGATGAAAGGAGCCGGGAACTACCGGCTGGAGGAACTTTCTTTGCGCCTTCACGCGCCCTGCCCGTTGGGTGCTCCTCTAAAAGTGAATAGTTGAGAGTATCGAGTTGAGAGCCGCGCCCCGGCAGATCAAAGCGGGTGAGGGTGGCAAAGCTGAGGATGTTTACTGACTTCTGAGCCGATGTGAGCGCAAAAATTCGCTTCAGCCAAAACGGGTAGTCTGATTCCCAGTTACTCCATCCCGGAGGGATGCTAGGAAGGTAGCCGGTGGTCGCGCGAGGAACGAGCGCTACCACCGGACCCCGTACACACAAGGAATGGCACCCCGGCAGCGGGTGCCGGGAGCGAGGAGCCGATGGGCGGTTTACCT
>CBINJX010000769.1:0-3378 GCA_966251085.1 uncultured Verrucomicrobiales bacterium | reverse complement strand
CGGCGACGGCGGGCGGAGCTGTAGATGCAGGAACAGCATTCAGGATCTCGCCGTCCACTGGACAGTTCGAGGTCGTCGGAGAATTTGATGGCGAAACGACTGGCCACTTGCCGTACTCCCGGTTGCTGAATATCGGGGATGGCTATTTGTACGGGGTCACGGAGAAAAGCAGTTTCACAACAGTCGACCACGAGGGGACTGTTTACCGTGTCGATCCGGATGGTGGAATCTCGCAGGTTTTTGAAATCCCGATCGACGTCCCTGGTCACACTGCGAATGTGCCGACTAATCCCCGAGCTATCGTATCGGGGGAGGCAAATACGTTGCAGGTGTTGTGCGCAGATTACCCGGGACTCTGGAGGGTGCCCCTTGATGGTGGGAGCGCCACGATTGCATACACCTTCGCGGAGGATTCCGTCGATGGTGGCCATGCACGGACGATCATTCGCGGGTCGGATGGGCTTCTCTATGGCACCACGATCGGCTCCGCCGATGCGGGTGATTACCCGAATGGGCGCGGAACGATTTTCCGGATCAATCCTGATGGCTCGGGAATGACCCATCTGCACGAAGCGATGTATGAGAGTGGAACACGCCCGCATGGAGCGCTGGTCGAGGCGCCGGACGGAAACTTTTATGGAATCATGGGAGCCGGAGGGAAGGGGGGATCTGGATGTGTTTTCCGCATTTCACCGGCTGGCGACTACACGGTGCTCTACAATTTCGGTGTCGTGAACAACGACTTGAGGGCCCCCTATGGCGATCTGCTGTTAGCCAGCGATGGACAGCTCTACGGAACCACACGCGAAGGCGGTGCGCCCGGGTATGGTGGGATTTTTCGAATCAAGACCAATGGCAGCGGGTACAAAGTGCTGCACACTTTCAATTACGCCAACGGCGCATATCCCGAGGGAGGGCTGGTTCAGGCCGGTGACGGAAATCTCTACGGCACAACGAGCATTGGTGGCGCAGGTGATACTGGAACGATCTTCCGGTTGAAGTTGAACCTGCCTGCTCCCCCTGTAAACCGTCCTCCTGTGGCGGTGAACGATGTAGGGGTAAGCACAGGGGGGGCGGTGAATATCCAGGTAACTGCAAACGATTACGATCCGGACGGTGATGCGCTGCTTGTGACACTCGAGAGTAATCCTACGGCTGGTACAGCCGTCGTGCAGCCAGATGGCTCGATCCTGTATACGCCTGGCAATGCGTACGATGGTACGGATTCGTTTACATATACTGTTTCCGATGGACGTGGTGGAGTTTCGACTACAGCCACTGTGCAGATTCGCTCAACCACGCCCGGACCGTTGATTGAGGCAGGCACTTACAATGGGCTGTTGAGATACGACCCGGATCTGGCAGGTGAGGGAGACCTACCTCGCGCGCAATTCCTGCTAACGGTGCAGCAAACCGGACGGTTTACAGGGGTGCTCCTCACGCAACGTAAACGAGTGAAACTCCGTGGTACATTCACCAGCGGAGGTCTCGCTGTCGTAAACATCAAGCTGCCGAAAAAGCGAGCGGCTGCGCTCTTCTTGAGTTTTCAGCCGGGAACCCCGAATGGAATCGTGGCCGTGCTCTTCGGCCCCGAGATCTGGTCGGGTATTGCGGGGCGAGTTCAGAGTTCAGGCTCCCCGGTGCTGGAGAATTTCACCGTTCTTCTGGGGAGCGGTTCTATGAATGTGAAGGGAAATGGATTTGGAATAATGCGATTGTTGCCTAACGGTCTGGTAAGCGTGGCCGGCAAACTGGGGGACGGCTCTAAACTGAGTGTGGGAACCACACTGATCGCATTGCCGGATGCATCCATGGCTGTGCCGGTCTTTAGCGAACCGATCAAGGGCGGGGTATTCGGAGGATTCCTTGCGCCTCAAGGGGGGGCGGCACCGGGCTTGTTCGGGAACCTGCGCTGGATGCGCCCCGCGGCTTCGAAGCCAACGAAACCATACGCGCTGGGCTTCAATGGGAGTGTGTATTCACTGATTTCACCATACGTGCCGACAGCGTCGGTGGCAGAGATCCTGGATACACCTGCGGGGACAGTGCACGTCGGTGACGGGCCCCTGACTGAAATTACCTCGGGCGCTTACAGCATTAATGGCAAAAAGGTCCGCACGGAGTCCCCGCTGCGTGCCTTGTCCTTCAATCGAAAGACGGGGCTCTTCGGCGGAAAGATTCAGGTAGGAAAGAAAACCATCAAATTCCAAGGCGTGGTAAATCAGGCCGCAAATATGGGAGCCGGATACTTTAGCATCAAAGGCGAGACCGGCTCCGTCTTGCTGCAAGCGGCCGAGAACCTCTCGGATCAGTAAACTGCTAACGACAGAGTAGATTCATGAACACCGCCGGGGATCTCCGGCGGTGTTTTCTTTTCAATTGAGGGAGGAGCATATCGCCTCAGCGTCCCGTTCCCGGGCCGGATGGCGAAGCAGTGCGACGCGTATCGTGGAAGCGCACAATTCCTGCCCAATCACCCGAGGCAAGTATGCTGCCGCCAGGACTGACAGCGAGAGCGTAGATCCAGTCATCGTGAGCATGCCATTCTGCTTCGATGGTGTCGCTCGTACCCTCGATTCGGCGAATGATGCCTTCCGTGCCCGCGGAATAGAGCGCGGTGCCATCGGCTGACCACGCCAAGGCAAGGACTGGACCTTCATGATGCCGGATGATGCGCACCATGCGGCCTATTTCCGGCTGCCAGATCCGCACCGTGCGGTCGTCACCGGCAGAAGCACATGTGACAGGAGCAGGATCATCGGTCGCAGCATGTGGGCGAAAAGCCAAAGCATGAACAGCCTCGGTATGATGGCTGAGGGTTCGAAGCAACTGACCGTTGCTCGATGACCAGACTTTCAGCGACCGGTCGGCACTGGCGGTGACGATGGTTTGATTCGACGGGCTGAAGGCGATATCCAGCACCGGGCCGGCGTGGCCGGTCAGGGCGAGTGTCTCAGCAGGTACTCCATCCTTCGGAATCCGCCAGACGCGGGCGGTGTGGTCCATTGCGGCGACAGCGAGGTGCTTCCCATCGGCATCGAATGCGACACGTGAGATGAGATCGTCACGATGGCTGAAATGGTGCAGCATCTTTCCCTCGGGCCAGGACAGAAGTTGCACTTCTCCGCGGATGCCCGGGTCTCCACCGCCCACGGCGAGCAACTGACCATCTGGCGAGAAGGCCAACGTGGTGATTCTTGGCAGATCGCAGGGGATATGGCGCTGGATCGCGGCATCGTGTGGGGAACGAATGTCGAGGCGGCGATCACCGTTGGATACGAGTGAGCTCCCGTCCGTGGAGAAGACCAGAGCGGTAAGCGGCGCCGCTTGTGAAGTCACGATCGCCGCGCCTGCTGCAATCAGAATTGAAAGGAGGCG
>CBINJX010000768.1:0-3380 GCA_966251085.1 uncultured Verrucomicrobiales bacterium | reverse complement strand
GCTTCTGTAACAGCCTCTGGCGGATGTGTTTTTGATACGGCGATCAATTCGACCTCCGATGGCTCACGCCCGGCCTTCCGGGCAGCGTCTGCGATGGTGGACTGGACCTGAGCGAGCCGGTTAGCGAAACCTTCCATAATGACTAATATGAGCGTGGGGATTTGACAAAGAATAAGCCATTCTTATCGTGCCCGGCCTAGGGCATGTATATTGAGACTTTCAAAGTGTTCTGCGACCTGGCGGAAACCGGGAGCTTCTCCAAGGCCGCGTCGATGAACTCCATTACACAAAGCGCCGTTTCGCAACAAATCCGTGCACTGGAGACGCGCTTCAAGGTGGTTCTGGTGGAGCGCGGCCGACGGAATTTCAGCCTGACCCCGGAAGGACATGCCTTCCTCGAGGCGAGTAAGGAGATCCTCGATGTGTACAATCATCTGGGCGACCGGCTGCAGGAGCTGCGGAATGTGGTCGGCGGGGAGGTGCGAATTGCATCGATCTACAGCATCGGGCTTCACGAGCTTCCGCCCATCCTGAAGTCGTTCCGCCAGAAGCATTCCAATGTGGAGGTGCATGTGGAATATCGCCGGTCGGTGCAGGTTTATACCGAGGTGCTGAACGGAGAGGTCGATCTCGGTCTGGTTGCTTACCCCATGAAGCGCGCAGGCCTGATTGTGGAGATTTTTGACGAGGACGATCTCGTGCTGATCTGTCATCCGAACCATGCTCTCGCAAAATTCGAGAGCATTCGCCTCCCTCAGTTGAACGGGGAGAAGTTAATCTCTTTCGAGCCCGATCTGCCGACACGCAAAGTCATCGACAAGCACCTGCGCGATCAGGGCGTGCAGATCGAACACACGATGGAGTTCGACAACATCGAGACGGTAAAACGCGCAGTCGAGATCGAGAGCGGAGTCTCCATTGTGCCGAGCAATACTGTCCGCAAAGAGGTGGAAAGTGGGCTCCTCGCCGCAGTGGCGATTGCCGAGCCGAAAATGGTGCGTCCGCTTGGGGTCATCACCCGTCGCAACCGCTCGCGCTCACCCGCACATAAGGAGTTCATTTCCGCCCTGAAGGCGGGCTCACCGCAGCGCGAGATCGCGGCGATGTGTTTGGATGGAGAAGGGGTGTAGGGCTCACACGATTTGAGCGACCGCTTCCTTGGACTCCACCAGCAGGTCCGGCATGCACCGCGGTCCCTCAGACCGTGAGCGCGTTCTTCTTCGTTCCCAGCCCTCAACCGGGCTTGGCAGAGTTAAAACGCTCCTTCGGAGCTAAAGCGAATTTGCATGAAGATCCGGCCCTACCGTGACGCTGACTTGGATTCGGTGGTGCAGTTGTTCACGGAGTCTGTCCATGCAGTCGCGGCTGCTCATTACGATTCGATCCAATGTGCTGCGTGGGCACCCGAGAAACCAGACCTGCATGCCTGGCGAGACCGCCTCAGCTCCTTGCATGTACTCGTGGCTGAGAAGGGTGGACAACTCGCCGGCTTTATCGGGTACGAGCAGGACGGACATATCGACCTTCTTTACACTTCTCCCTTATTCACGCGTCGCGGAGTAGCCTCGGTGCTCTACCAACATGTGGAATTTGCCCTGGAGTCGGCAGGAGTTGGCGAGTTGTTCACGGAGGCGAGTCTGGCGGCGCGTCCATTCTTTGAGCGACATGGATTTACGGTGACGGAAGAGCAGATCGTGGAACGACGAGGCGTTTCATTCCGGCGATTTGCTATGCGCAAAGCGCTCGCTCCAGTTACTCCGCGTGGTTAGAGTTTCATGTCGCTCGAAACCGAATTTTTTAGAGCTGTAGCTGCGCGCAGCATCGTGCGAGTGCGCGTCGCGGCTCTTGTGATTTCCGAAGGCTGGTTATTAGTGCAGCGCCCGGCCGATGATCCGGAGGCGTGTTACGCATTTCCGGGCGGTGAGTATGAGTTGGGCGATACTTTTGAAAGCCGGCTCAGCAAGGAGTTTGATGAGGAAACGACTGGGAGAGTGACGTGTGCTGAATACCGCTTTGTGGTCGAGAACCGCTTTAAGCACAAAGGGATGGTGATCCAGAACCTGGAGCATTTCTTCGAAGTGCAGCTAGATCGCCGGGACGTTTCTATCCGCGAGTCACATCTTTCGCTTCATTGGCTGCCGGTGAATGAGTTGTCTCGTTACGACCTGCGACCGCACGTGGTCCGGGATTCTGTCGCATCGGGTGAATTCCGGCATACGCGCCATCTGGTAGTTCCGTTCTCTGAAGAGAACACCTGACCAGATCTATGTAGGTAGCCAAGATCTCGTTTCTTCAGAGCGCCAATGGCGCGTTCTATACCAGCCTAGGGCGCAGCCCTAGGAAAACGGTTAGCAACGGCCAAGGGCTGAAGGCCCGAACTATGAACCGAGAGAGAACACTGCCGCAGAACCGAAGGATAGAACGGGCTTTCAGCCCTCGCGCTCTGGTGTGGCGTGTTTCCTAGGGCTGCGCCCTAGGCTGGTATAGAACGCACCTTCGGTGCTAGGCATTGAACAAAATTCTGGCCGCCTGCTCGGCTTGTGTTTGGACCGTTCATGCGGTCTTTCAGATGCACTCCGCTCGCACTATGGACCTGAACGAGATCGAATTCCGAAAATTAGATTACAGAAACGAGGACGAGCTTTGGACATTCTTTCGCACCTTCTGGGACCTTCCTCTCTAGCAGAATGAGTACTTTACGCGTCGCTCCGATCAGTACGTGAGTGAGTGGATTGAATCCGCACGGAAGAGTGACGACGAGACGAATACGTTCGCGGGGCTGGCGTTACACTCGGGTGTCATGGTAGGCCTGCATCTCCTGAAGCGATTCGAAGAATGGGATCAGGTTGGGGTTCATGTTGCAGGATTGTGGGTGGCTCAAGATTACCGGGGGCATGGCATTGCCCGTAAGCTGAAGATCCAGGGAGAGGAGTGGGCCCGGAACATTGGCGCTACTTTCATGAATACAAACGTTCATCCCAGTAATCACCGGATGCTTGCTATGAACGAGCGGGCGGGCTTCTCCGTGTTCAGATACAATCTACGAAAGCGCCTGTAGCGCGATCTGGCATTAACCTGCTTCTAACATCCCTCTCAATGAAAGTCCTCCTCACCTTCCTCTGTTTCGCCAGCGTCGCCAGTGCCGTGGATTTCCACATCACGCCCACTGGCGCTGGTAAGAAGGATGGCTCCAGTTGGGATCACGCACTGGATCAGTCTGCGCTCTCCCGAGTGGTGAACGAAACGATGAAACCCGGAGACCGGCTGCTCCTTAGTGGTGGCACGTACAAGGGTGCGACACTCGAGATTACGACTGGGGGCCAAGATGGACAGCCGAAGACGATTCTCGGTGTGGATCGCGGTGAAGGCCTGCCGGTGTT
>CBINJX010000767.1:0-3393 GCA_966251085.1 uncultured Verrucomicrobiales bacterium | reverse complement strand
TGCGAGAGGATGGGCGACGCTCAGCCAGGTGCTCGAGACCCTTAGCGCCATTCGCACAGGCGGTACGCCTCCGACCCGTACCGTAGCGGCGAGGCCAAAACCTGCTGCGGCGTCTGCACCCGCTCCGAAACCTGCCAAGCCAGCCCCGCGTACTGCTGCACCGAAAGCGGTCACAAACCTTCCCGCCCCGGAGCCGCCACCGGTCAAAGCACCGCCAGCGCCCGAACCTGCCGCTCCGGTCCCCGCAGCAGAAGAGGCTGCTCCACCGGAAGCTCCGGCACCGAAACCGGCTGCCACCAAGAAAGCGGCTCCCGCTCCCGCTCCTGCGCCTGCGCCTGTCGCGGAACCCGAGCCAGCACTTAAGGCTTCGGTCAAAAAGGAGAAAGAAGCTCCTGCGCCGGCGCCAACACCTGCTACCGAACCACCGAAAGCGAGCAGCGCTCCTGCCGCGAGCTCAAGCGTGGAGGAGATCTGGAGCAATCTGCTTTCTGAAATCCGGCGGAAGCGTCCGTTGATCGGGATGTGGGTGGAATCGGGACTGCTCCTCGGAATCGAGGGGAACACCGCGATCGTTGGATTCCCGCCCGACCAGAAGCTGGCGATGGAGTCGTGCCAGATGAAGAACAACCGGGATTTCATCGAATCACTCCTGGCTGAAGTGGCCGGTCGTCCGCTCGAGATGAAGTGCCAGATCCGGGAAGGTCTCGTGGTGACACCTCCTCCACCGCCGGAACCGGAGAAACCGAAGGATCCGATGGAGGAATTCAAAAACGATCCGTTGATCAAGAAGGCCCTCGAACTATTCAAAGCCGAAATCCAGCCAGCGTAAATAGATCTCATCCGAACGCCGCGGGTGCTCACGTTGCCTCTCGCCGTCAAATTTCAACCCACAAACATTCCTTATACTATGAACCTTAAGAAGATGATGCAGCAGGCTCAGAAGATGCAGGAGCAGATGCTGGAAGCGCAGAATCAACTCGCCGACAAGACCGTGACCGCCACCGCAGGTGGAGGAAAGGTGACGGTGGTCGCCAACGGTGCGGGTGACGTGATCTCGATCAAAATCAGCAAGGACGTCGTCGATCCGGAAGACGTGGAGATGCTGGAGGATCTGGTGCTCACCGGTGTGAAAAAGGCAATCGAAGAAGGAAAGGCTCTCGCACAGTCGGAAATGGGCAAAGTCACCTCGGGAATGGGACTGCCTCCCGGCTTCGGTTTCTAAAGTTGGCTGTCACCCAGATGTTACACTCGCCTGCTTGTAGGCGAGGCCGCTCCCCGACATCGTAACGCTGTTCTCAGCGGCTCGGGGGAATCGCTGAGGACAAAGGGATATCAGGGGAGCGGATAAAGGACTTGCCGCTCAGATAATGGGGGGAAACGAGCCCGCTTCGGCTTATGGCTGGAGCGGGCTTTTCTGAAAGTGAATAGTTGAGAGCAGCCAACGAGCGGGGCGCGTGAAAGCGGGAAGAAAGTAATCAGTGAGTCAGTAATCAGTAATCAGTAATCAGTGAGACTTTCACGAGGAGCGATGCCCACTTGGCACTTTCACTCGGCACTTGGCACTTTCAGAGGAGTGTCGAGTTGAGAGCCGCGTACCGGCAGATCGGAACGGGTGCGGTTGGCAGGAGTGGAAGGGAGCACTGACTTGCGATTGCCCTCCCGGCGGTAGGGCGGTAGCGCTGCCGACCGCCGGGGGGCGCGTGGAGAGTGATTCCGTATCCACCTTGGAAAAGGCGCTCACGGTGCGAAGTGCCTTCCGATCCAGTTGACGCGTCATATTGATTTCCCTTCTCCAACTCCTTTACGCGCCCGGCATCGTTGGATGCCGCGAATGTCAATCAGGCGTTTACGACCAGTGAATCGGTGTGTGGTTCTGTGTCGTCGGCCGGGTGCGTCTCGGACACTTCCGCGACGAAACTCGTGATCAGCTCGATTCTTCCGGACGAATCCTCGAGGAGGGCCGAACAACTCTCCACCCAATCTCCCGAGTTGTAATAGGTCACACCTGCGATCTCACGGATCATCGGTGAGTGAATGTGACCGCAAACCACCCCCGCCACCTCGTCCTTCTGGGCATAATGGACAATCGCTTCCTCAAATTTTCCGATGAAGCTGACTGCGTTTTTTACGCTCTTTTTCACGTAGGCGCTCAACGACCAGTAACCAAATCCAAAGACGCGACGCACCCAGTTTACGGGACCGTTCAGCTTCAGTAGCAGTTGGTAGCCGACATCGCCGAGTATCGCGAGCCACTTGATATTCTGAACGACTGTATCCAGCTCGTGACCGTGGATCACCAGAAGCTTCCGCCCGTCAGCAGTCGTATGAATCGCGCGCGGCACGATCGTCACTGCGCCATATTCGCCGTGAAATCCGGAGATGAACTCAGCGTGATTCCCGGGAATGTAATAGATCTTCGTCCCTTTTCGACCTGCCCGAAGAAGCTTCTGGATGATGTCGTTATGCGACTGGGGCCAGTAGATGGATCGCTTGAGAGACCAGACATCGATCAGGTCTCCGACCACATACAGCGTCTCGAATTCGTGGGTGCGGAGAAACTGGAGCAGGGATTCAGCCTGGCTTCCCCGGGTGCCGAGGTGCACATCGGAAATCCATGCAGTGCGAAATCGTTTCATGCAGGCGGAGTAAAGGGCCTCAGAAAAGTTCGAAGTCAAAGACGCATCCGGAGGCGGAATCCGATTTCACCGTTCTGTAACAATCGCGCCATGAAAGTTCGCGAATTGGTAAGGCTGTATAGCGCCGTGAGCACTACCCCGTTTATGACTGGAGAAAAGCGACAGCCTTCAACTCGGTCGAAGCCGCGTACTCGCAAGTCCCGACGTCCCTCGGTGGCTTCAATCTTGCGGGAATCCTATCGCCTGTACATGCGCGATCGTGAGACACGCCAGGCCGTGAAGGCTTGTCTGCGAGGGACTTGAGTCAGGTGGAGGAGAATGGAGTATACGGTCCTCGGTGATAAAATTTACTCAACCCTGACGCTGGGCGCCTTCCGGGCTCTCTTATTTAGAGGAAAAGGAAACGGGCGAGGGTTCTAGACTTTCGTGGAACGACAGCGTAAGGAGACGCGCCCCCGTTTCCCCGCTTATGTCTGACTCCATTGCTTATTCGTCCCGTCAGAATCGTCGGCTTGCAGCAGCTGTTGCGGCTTTGCTCGGGCTAACGCTCACCCCTGTAGAAGCTGCTACGTTCACCTGGCAGGCGCCGAATTCGGGTGACTGGACCAACGTTGCGAACTGGAGTGGGGGGATGGCACCGACTGGGACAGACTTCTCGGATGTGCTGATGTTTGGAGGAACGAGCGGTGCATACACTTCCACGAATAACGTCGCAGGTCCTTTTTTACTCAACCGGCTGGAGTTCAATGCAACGGAC
>CBINJX010000766.1:0-3395 GCA_966251085.1 uncultured Verrucomicrobiales bacterium | reverse complement strand
CCATCCTCGGCTCGAGCGTCTCGTTCTTAAAAGTCGGCACCGCAATCGTTTGCACGTTGCGCATGAGTTTCGGCTTCACCGGGCCGAGGGTGTAGCCGGCACATCCGCTGAAGATCAGCGCAATCAGGGGCAGAAGGAAAGTAAAGCGCATCGGGTGTGTTAGAGTATGCAGGCGTGGAAACGCCGGCCGAAAGCAGTAATCAGGCGTTGCCACCCGTGGCAACACTGCTTCTCGATTTGCTGTGCTTTGCTACTCCGCCGCAGGAGTTTCCGGGGTTTCGGAAGTCTCAGGAGTTTCAGGAACCTCGGGAGTTTCCGTGACCTCCGGGACAGCTGGAATGGACGGCTCGGCAAATCCACCAGGAAGCGGCGGTTCGTCGGCTCCCGGGGCAGGATTGAGAATCGGGTCGGTAGTCGGGAGCGGTGGCTCCACTGCGGGCACTGGGCCGATATTCGAAGGAGAGGTACGAAGCTTTGGCTTCGCAGGTGCAACCTCGACCGGCTCCGGCACCTTGATCATCGGGCCGTTGTAATCCGGACGGGAAACCGTATCGACCTTCGCCTGAAGTTTGCGACGAGCAGCGGCACGGGCACCGGTTTCTGTCTTCTCGGGACCGGCACGGAGTGCGTCCTCTCCAACCTGATCCTTTAGCTGTGCGATCCGCTCCTTTGCAAACTCACTTTCAGGCGAACCAGGCTGCTGCTGGATCACGTCATTGTAATAGATGACGGCCGCACGGAACTGTTTGGTCCGGTCGTAAAACTTTGCGATGTCGAGGGAACCCTTCGTCGCACTCCCTTCGAGAGTTTTGATATTCTCGCGGGCCTGAGCCACTTTTTCGCTCTCTGGATAGCGGCTGATGAAATCTTCGAAAGACTCGCGCGCTTTGCTTGCGGATGCGCGGTCATAAGAACCCTCCCGGTGTTCGCGAAGACGCACAAAGCCGATCTGATACTGCGCGTCGTCGGCAATTGGATCGTTCGGATAGCGTGAAACGACCTGCTGATAGGCGGCAATCGCCTCCGCATACTTGCTCTGTTTCTCCAAAGCCTGGCCGATGTTGAACTGGGCGAGGGGAGCCCACTTGCTGTACGGAGCGCGCTTCACGATGCTCTCCGCCATCTCACGGGCGCGGTCCATGGAGGCCGCGAGCGGGATCCCTAGAAAACGTTTTTTCTCCCCTTCCAGATAGAGACGGGAGATATTGAACATCGACTCCACCACTCCTTCGAAGTCTTCGCCGCGAGGATACTTCGTCAGGTAATCATCGTACGCCTTGAACGCCGCATCATAACGGCCGGACCGTTCCAGCAGAATCCCGATCTTACGCTGAGCCTTGGGAGCCAGGACAGACTGGCCGTAGCGACGTACCAGACCGCGGTAAGCATTCAGTGCACCGCCGGCGTTGCCTTCGGCCTCGAGATTCTCCGCCTTGCGCATCTGCTCTGCCGCGCTGCCCTCGATCTTCGAAGTCTCGTCGCCCTCAACGCTCCAACCTTCGTTCGAACGGTAAACCACCGCGCCCGAACTCTCACTCGGCAGCCACATGCACGCTGCAGCAATGGAGAGTGAAAGGATGGCAAGAGGACGACTCATGGGCGCGGACGCTACTGGATGAGGTGGGGTGCGTCAAGTGACGCACCTGAGCTCCAAAAATTGCGGGATTCGGGAGATTCGTGGAGTGTGCTCGTGGTTCGGAAAGGAGCCTGAACACGTGAGACGATGGATAGAAATGTGTTCAAAAGTGCATATTTTTCATCAAAACCCGCTTGATGGCAGAGGAAAGTGCGTATCTTGAGGGAAGTTGTGGATACGAACACTGACATCCGGATCGGTACGTGCGCCTGGAGCTTTGAGGACTGGCGCGGAGTCTTCTATCCCGAGAGCCATCAGGCCAATCAGCGTTTGGCCTACTACGCGCGGCAGTTCCGCACGGTGGAGGTTGATTCTACTTTCTACGCCGCACCGAGCCAGCAAACCGCTCGGAACTGGCTCGATGCGACACCGCACGAGTTTCTTTTCTCCTGTAAGTTGCCCCGTGAGATGACGCATGTGCGGAAACTCCGGGCATGTGAAGGGTTACTGGAGGAGTTCCTGGAGCAAATCGCGCCGCTTCGCCGGAAGCTTGCGTGCATCCTTATTCAACTGCCGAGTTACTTTAACATCCGGCAGGACGAACTCGCTCTGAAAGAGTTCATCTTCCGCTTACCGGCGGATGTCCGGTTCGCCGTGGAGTTCCGTGATCCCGGTTGGAATATGCCGCGTATCGCACACCTTCTGGAGCAGCATCAGGTCTGTTGGGTGTGGAATGATATGACCTCTCTTGAGAAACAGAACGAGGGGGCATTCACATTTCTTCCGCAGACGACCGACTTTCTGTATCTGCGACTCCTAGGGGACCTCGCCACCAAGTACCGTGCGGATGGTCAGCGAGTCCTGCGATACCGGCGTCTCATGTGGCCCCGCGATGCGTCTCTTGAAAATTGGAGCCTGAAAATGAGGCAGCATCTCGAGGATGTTTCCCGCGTTCTGGTTTACGCCAATAATCACTTTGAGGGTTTCGCACCGCTGACATGTCAGCGCTTTGGCGAGCAGGCGGGAATTCATGTGGAGCTCCCATCGCGCAATCAGCGCAGCGGGGATAAAAACGCAGAGCGGCAGTTGGAATTGTTTTTGTAAGAGGCCAGAGCTTTTCAGCTCCCGCCAATGAACGAGTGGAGCGCGGCCGCGCATCTGCGGAGCGGACCCTGAGATCTCCGGAGAGAGGGGCAGCGTTCCGGAGTCCGTTCCGGCATCTCCGGAGAGACCTTCTGCCGATCCGGAGATCGTCTGGAGTGATCCGGAGATGAAAAATGGCGGTCCGGAGATGCTGAAATGATCTCCGGAAACCGCTGCGGGATCTCCGGAAAGTGAGAAAATATCTCCGGAGATCGCCCACTGCACTCCGGAGAAGAATGACTGGTCTCCGGATACGTTTGCAAGGTGTCCGGAGTCATTATTATGCGGATGTTAAGTATATCCGAGGTAGGAGGAGGGGGAGCGTTTTGGAATACGGTGGTAAGCGAGGGACGGGGTCGCACCGAAAACATCGCTGCCGCGCAGCCGAACCTCAGTCAATAGGGAACACGCCTCCTGTTCTCCATGTCCACCCTGAGCAAGCAAGGATGCATGCTCCACTCTTCTGTCCGTGCATCCGAGCGGCAGAGTGGAGCGAGCTTCCAGCTTGCTCAGAGGCAGCTCTCGCAGTTCACCCGTTTGCAGACACCCTCACCTCGACCACACCCGCCAGGGTAGCCGTGTGCTCCGCCCACTGGCGCGCATCCGAGCCGGAGAAGGTGGGGATCACGCCCTGCTGTGGGGCCATGCGTCTTCAGGTCAAGCTGGAAGCTCGGCC
>CBINJX010000765.1:0-3406 GCA_966251085.1 uncultured Verrucomicrobiales bacterium | reverse complement strand
CAGGCCAAGGACTATGACGCGCGGATGCTGACCGATCGGGTGCGGGCGGTCGGTTCGGCATGGCTCGGTGCGACGATCGGCTGCGCGCAGTGCCACGATCACAAGTTCGACCCGATCACCTCGAAGGACTTCTATGCGATGGGAGCCTTCTTCGCGGATATCAAGGAGCCGATCATTGGAAAGCGGGAAGATGGAATGCTGGTGACCACGCCCGAGCAGGATGCAAAACTCGCGGAGCATGAGGCGCGTGTGAATGCGGTTCAGGCTCGCTACGATGCGGAAACTCCCGAGTTGCTGGCGGCGCAGCGTGATTGGGAAGCGGAAGTTTTCTATCGGGATCGTCCGCAGCCTGCCTGGACTCATCTCAAACCGGAAAAGCTCGAGGCGGAGAAGGGGAGCACTCTTTCGGAGGATGCCGGGGAGGTGATCCGTTCGACATCTCCTGCTGATAGCGGGGAGGTCTTCAAGATCACGGTGAAACCCAGTCTTTCCAAGGTAACAGGCATTCGCCTCGAAGCGCTCCGGAGCGGTCGTCTGCCGAGCCAAGGGCCGGGTAACGCTGGCAATGGCAACTTCGTCCTCACCGAGTTTTCTATCGAGAGCAACGGCAAGAAGATCCCCGTGCGCACCGCGACGGCTACGTATGAGCAGAATGGTTTTCCTGCAAAGGAAGCCATCGACGGGAAGGTGAAGAAGAAAGATAACGGCTGGGCGGTGATGGGAAGGGCCGGCACGGACAGCGCGATCTATTTCGAATTGGAGCAACCGGTGGCTGTCGACGCCGATACTACTCTCACGTTCACCCTCCGGCACGATTACGGAACCAAACACACGCTAGGAAAATTCCGTCTCTCGGCCACGGACGCCGCGGGGCCGATCCGTGCCCCGGGTGCCAATGACCTACCGAAGGAAGTGGTCGAGGCGCTGAGCATGCCGCTGGTGTTCCGCACACCGAAACAGACGGAGACCATAGCAAAGCATTTCCGCACCATCGCGCCATCTCTAGCCCAAGTCCGAGCGGATCTGGAGAAGGCAAAGAAGGAGAAGGAAGAATACGAGAAAGAGCTTCCGCGCTGCCTGGTATCCGAGTCGATGGCCCCCCCCCGCACCGTCCGCATTCTGCCGCGTGGTATTTGGATGGATGAAAGCGGCGAGGTAATACAGCCGGGGCTGCCGCATTTCCTCCCGCAGCCGAAGATCGAAGGACGCAAACTCACCCGGCTCGATCTGGCGGAGTGGCTGGTCTCCCGCGACAACCCGCTCCCGGCGCGTGTCTTCGTGAACCGGCTCTGGAAACAGTTCTTCGGGATTGGGCTGAGCAAGGTGCTCGATGATTTCGGCGCCCAGGGGGAACCGCCGGTAAACCCTGAGCTGCTCGACTGGCTGGCGAGCGAGTTCATCGATTCCGGATGGGACGTGAAACACATGGTGCGGACGATCGTGATGAGCCGCACCTATCGTCAGGTCTCCACCGCGTCGAAAGAACTGCAGACGCGCGACCCGGAGAACCGGATTCTCGCCAGGCAGAGCCGCTGGCGACTCGACGCGGAGCTGGTGCGTGATAATGCGCTCGCCACGGTCGGCCTGTTGGCTCCGAAGATCGGCGGCCCCAGCGTGAAGCCGTATCAGCCGGAGGGATACTGGGAGAACCTGAACTTCCCTGTTCGCACGTATGACGCCGACAAGGGGGAGGACCAATACCGGCGCGGGCTCTACACCCATTGGCAGCGCTCGTTCCTCCATCCGAGCCTGCTCGCCTTCGATGCACCCACCCGTGAGGAGTGCGCGGCGGATCGTGTCCGCTCGAACATTCCCCAGCAGGCGCTCGTGCTGCTGAACGATCCGACGTATGTGGAGGCGGCGCGCACCCTTGCTGCACGGACGCTGCGCGAGTGTGACGGTGATACCCCGAAGCGAATCGAGTGGGCGTATCGGCAGGTGCTACAGCGATCGCCGCGAGAAGATGAGGTCAACACGCTCTCACAACTCTTTGAGAAACATCTCAGTGAGTTCCGGGTCGACGCGGCCAAGGCGGAGCCGGTGTTGAAAGTCGGCTTCGCACCCGCCCCGGAGGGAGACAAAGCCGAACTCGCCGCGTGGACCAATGTCGCCCGAGTCATCCTGAACCTCCACGAAACCATCACCCGTCCCTGAGCCATGGATCTCCGTTCTGAACTCCGTCAGTTTCGTGCACAGCAATTCACCCGCCGGGCCTTCCTCGGCCGTGCGGCGCAGGGTGTCGGGGGCGTTGCTCTCGCTTCGCTGTTAAATCCGTTCCTTGCACAGGCTGCTGCAGGGCAGGAGAAGTGGCGGGGAGTGGTCAATCCGCTCCATCACGCGCCGAAAGCGAAGCGGGTGATCTGGCTCACGATGGCGGGTGGCCCTTCGCATCTGGAAACATGGGACCCGAAACCTGAGTTGGCGAAGATGCATGGCCAGGCAATGCCGGAGTCGCTGACGAAAGGTCAGCAACTGGCGCAGCTCCAGGGGCAGAAACTCGTCTGTTTCGGGCCGCAGCACGGTTTTAAACGGTTTGGGAAATCGGGTGCGGAGATCTGTGAGTTGTTTCCGCACACCGGCTCCGTCGTGGATGACATCTGCATCGTTCGCTCGATGTACACGGATGCGATCAATCACGACCCGGCGCACATGTTCATGAACACCGGCTCGCAGATTGCCGGACGCCCTTCCATGGGAGCGTGGACGACTTACGGCCTCGGCTCGGAGTCGGAAGATCTGCCGGGTTTTGTGGTGCTCACCTCGCTTGGGAAAGGGGGACAGAACCAGCCGATCGCAGCCCGCCAGTGGTCGAGCGGATTTCTTCCGAGCCGGTTCCAGGGAGTGCAGCTGCGGGGCAAGGGAGACCCGGTTCTCTATCTCACCAATCCGCCCGGCATGACCCGCCAGCAGCAGCACGATGTGGTACAGGCGGTGAACTCCATCAACGCCAGCTACGACACGATCGTGGACGACCCGGAAATCGCCACCCGCATCGCTCAGTACGAGATGGCGTACATGATGCAGGCCAGCGTGCCGGAGCTGATGGACACCAGCAAAGAACCGGCACACACGATGGATCTCTACGGCTGCAAACCGGGGGATGGTTCCTTCGCCTCGAACTGTCTGCTCGCCCGTCGCCTGGCGGAACGCGGGGTGCGTTTCATCCAGCTTTATCACAAGGATTGGGACCACCACGGCGGCGTGAAGGAGGGAATCGAATACAAGGCTCAGGAGGTGGACCGCGCTTGCATGGCTCTGATCACCGACCTGAAGCAGCGCGACATGCTCAAGGACACGCTGGTGGTCTGGGCTGGAGAATTCGGCCGCACCCCGATGAGCCAGGGCGGCAACGGGCGCGATCATCACAACAAGGGCTTCTCCATTTGGCTCGCGGGAGCGGGGGTGA
>CBINJX010000764.1:0-3413 GCA_966251085.1 uncultured Verrucomicrobiales bacterium | reverse complement strand
AGTGAGCGTCGCCAGCTCGGCGTCGCGATCGCTCAGCGCACGGACGCGCGCGTCGATCTCCGACCAGCCGATCAGCCGAGCTGCACGGGTACGCCGGTGCCCGGAAACCAGTTCGTACTTCCCGGACGGCAGGCCGGACGCCAGTTGCTCCATTTTATTGAGTGCCTGCCCCGAGCTGACGCCCGGCGCTGCGTTTCCGGTGATCTCCACGGACGGATAGAGATTGTAGCGCCTGATACGATCGGGACCGCTTGTATTCTCCACCTTCAACACGGTGCCGAGAGGTACCATCTCACCCGCGCTGTTACGGGTGCGCAGCCTGAGAATGTCTTCCGATTCGCGACGCAGGGATGGCTCCGCTTGTGCCACGACACGGAAAATCCGGTTCAGCATCGAGAAGTCATTCACGTAGAGCGACCCGAGGTAAACCTGGAGCGTGTCGAAGATATTATTGAGCGGTACGCCCATCGCCTTTGCTTTGGCCCGGTCCACCTCGATGAACTTCTGCAAGGCGTCCGCGCGGAAGGTGGTGAAAGGACGCGTGATCTCATTCGTTTGACCTGCCTGGCCGATGAGGTCCTTCGATGCTTCCTCGAGCGTCCGCAATCCCACGCCTCCACGGTCCTGGACGACGAGTTTGAATCCGCCAAACGTTCCCACGCCGCTAACGGGCGGAACACCAAACACAAGTGAGATCCCATCGCTCAGCTGCCCATAACGCTGCATGAGTTTCCCGACGATCGCATCCGCACTCAGCTCCGGGCTTTTCCTTTTCTCGTAAGGATCGAGCAGGATCACCATAAAGCCTGCATTGGAGGCGTTGCCTCCGATGAGCGGACTGAATCCGGGCATGGCGACCGTATGCGCCACACCAGGAGTTTCCCTGGCGATGCGCGCCATCTCGTTCACGAGTTCCTCAGTACGTTCCAGCGATGCTGCATCGGGGAGCGTCGCTGCGGCGAGGAGATACCCCTTGTCCTGCTGTGGAATGAAGCCGGTGGGAGTCGTCGTGAAGCCAAACCACGTGAGCGCGATGAGCCCGCCATAGATGAGCATCGCGACTGCGCTGACCCGGATAAACCCGCGTACCACGCGTACATAGCCATTCGTGGCCTTGTCGAAGCTCCAGTTGAACATGCGAAAGAACCATCCGAGCGTCGCATCGAGGAATCGTCCGAACCAGTCTTTGCGAGCATGGTGACCCTGCAGGAGGATTGCCGCCAGTGCCGGGCTGAGGGTGAGCGAGTTGAAGGCAGAGATCACCGTGGAGACGGCGATGGTGAGTGCAAACTGCCGGTAAAACTGCCCGGTGATTCCCGTGAGAAAGGCGGTCGGCACGAACACCGCACAGAGTACCAGTGCGATTGCGATCACCGGTCCGGAAACCTCCTGCATTGCGCGGTAGGTCGCTTCTTTCGGATTCAACCCCAGCGCGAGATTTCGCTCGACGTTCTCCACCACCACGATCGCGTCATCCACGACGATACCGATCGCGAGGACGAGTCCGAAGAGGGTGAGGTTATTCAGCGAGAAACCAAACGCGGCCATGACGGCGATGGTGCCGACGATGGAGACTGGCACCGCCAATGTCGGGATGAGCGTCGCACGCCAGTTCTGGAGAAAGACTAGAACAACCAGGAACACCAGCACGGTGGCCTCGACGAGGGTGTGCACAACGGAACTGACCGACTCCCGGATGAAGACCGTAGTGTCGTGGTAGATGCGGTAATCCACACCGGGCGGGAAGCTGCTCTTCAGCTCTTCCATTGCTCCGCGGACGGCATCTGCCGTTTCGATCGCATTTGTACCGGGCAGCTGCGAGATGATCATTGCCACGCTAGGCATGCCATCGAGATATGAGCCGGTGGAGAAATCGTAAGCACTCAGCTCCACACGTGCGACATCAGCGAGATGCGTGACGCGTCCGTCCTCGCCGGTCTTTACCACGATATCCTCAAACTGCTCTGGGGCAGTCAGACGGCCGCGTGTGACCAGCGGAATCTGTAGAGCGGTTCCCTTTGGAGCCGGTTGCTGTCCGAGCGTGCCGGCTGCGACCTGGATGTTCTGCTCGCGAAGGGCGGCGACAATGTCGGACGTCGCAAGATTGCGGGCAGAGGCTTTTTCCGGATCGAGCCAAATGCGCATGCTGTATTCGCGCGCACCGACGATCCTTACGTCACCGACACCGGGCTGCCGCGACAGGGTATCGCGGAGTCGAAGCTGGGCGTAGTTGGCGAGGTAGAGCTGATCGCGGCTGGAGTCCGGCGAGATCATGTTGATCACCATGGTCATGTCAGGCGACTGCTTGACCACGTTGATACCGAGACGGCGCACCTCTTCCGGTAAGCGGGATTCCGCCCTTGCTACGCGGTTCTGTACCAACACCTGTGCGGTGTTGAGATCCGTACCGGACTGGAAGGTGACAGTCAGCGCATAGGAGCCGTCATTCGCGCTCTGCGAGGACATGTAGAGCATGTTCTCGACGCCGTTGATCTCCTGCTCGATGGGCGTGGCGACAGCCTCCGCGACGACCGACGCATTTGCTCCCGGATAGGTTGCCGAGATGTTGATCGTCGGCGGTGCAACTTCCGGATACTGGGCAATCGGGATGCTCGGAAGTGCTACCAGACCGAGCACTACGATCAGGATTGAAAGGACCGACGCAAAGATTGGTCGATCGATAAAGAATCGGGAAAAATTCACAGAGTGTGAAAGAAAGGGTTACTTCCCGGAGATGCTCGCAATTGCAGCATCCGCAGGGGTGGCGGGCCGTGGCATTGGTGCTTCCGTCGGAACGACCGGTGCGCCTGGACGAAGTTTCAGAAGGTTGTCGACCGCGATGCGCTCGCCGGGTTTCAGCCCAGCGCGGACGACTCGCAAACCATCCTGGATCGGCCCGGTTTCGATCGGGCGATGCATGGCTTTGTTGTCAGCGGTGACGACGTAAACAAAAGGATTCCCCTGGTCGAAGCTGATGACTCGATCCGACACGAGGAGGCCCTGCGTGGAAGGACGGGCTGCGGCACGGACCCGGGCGAACATTCCCGGTGCGATCAAGTGATCCGGGTTTTTTACCAATACCCGGGCACGGTCCGTCCCAGTCGCCGGATCGACCCGGCTCTCCACGTAATCAATGTCTCCCTTCAAGGGGTACTCCGTCCCCGGGCCAACACCAATCTGGACTGGCACCTTCGTGGTTTTGTCGGCATCACGAGCCTTCCGCTCTAATGCCTGCCGCCGGTACCGGAGCACTGCATTTTCGTCTGCGTCGAAATAGACGTAGATCGGATCGAGCGTGAAGATCGACGCGAGCACTTGGGCCGAGCCTGCTCCGCCCTGGATCAAGTTACCAACGGTGACCTGTTCCCGGGTGATGCGACCGCTGATCGGGGCGCGAATTTCCGTGTACTCGA
>CBINJX010000763.1:0-3414 GCA_966251085.1 uncultured Verrucomicrobiales bacterium | reverse complement strand
GTGTATAGCCGAACAGACCCGCCGTCCTGTGGCCGAACACTTTGTCCCCCACCTCCCCATTCCGATTGGTAGTCTCGCAAACGGAGTAATTGCGCCGCCTGCATTGATCGCACTCGTCGCAGTTGATCGTGAAGGGGACGACAATGCGGTCACCTACGCTGAGCTTGCCTTTCGCCCCCGGACCGACTTCGACCACCTCGCCCATCGGCTCATGCCCCAAGACATCGCCGGACTCCATACCAGGCATAAACCCGCCGTAAAGGTGAAGGTCAGATCCGCAAATGCAGGTGCTTGTGACCTTGATGATCGCGTCGCGCGGATGCTCGATTTTAGGATCAGGGACGTTGTCGCAGCGAACGTCCTCTTTGCCGTGCCAGACTAGTGCTTTCATAGTTCGATTTAGTTCACTTTCACCGCTCGCCTATTTGGCCGAGCAGCGTACTGCCTTGCATCAGCGAGCAAGAGAATTTCGGCAGCGCCCCTCCACTTTGCGCCTCATGGTTTCTGCCTAAACGTCTGTAAGGCAACACGTCCGTGGGCGTGTTGCGCCAGTACAGCGGACCGTTGGGCAAGGTCGAGAACTGTCAGGGTAGAAGAACATGGACTACGGCCGGGAACAGCGGTCACGCGCCAGGTTTCAACGCTATCTCTATTGCAAGTCGTGGAACAATCTCCTTCCAAAGATCCGAGCAAGGTAAGATTCCTCTTGAGGTTGGCCGCCATGCCAGCATTTGAATCCCTGACGGGCGTTTCCGTCTGGAGACCGCACCGTGGCTGCCAAATGGAACCTCGTCATCTTTTTTGGCGAAAGAGGGCACTGAGGCAGATAACTGCTCCCAATCTCAAGGGCGATAATATTGAAACACTTATATGTTGCTCCCGCTGCCACGATCGCCCCTCATAGCAGCTTATCGAGCGTAATTGGCAGAGCTCTCACACGCTTTCCTGTGGCGTGAAAGACAGCGTTTGAAATCGCGGCTGCGACTCCCACAACACCGATTTCACCAAGCCCTTTAGCTCCAAGCGGGTTCACATGCTCGTCGTGCTCATCAACGAAGGTGACTTCAATCTCGCGCATATCCGCGTGCACCGGAATATGGTAGTCCGCCAAGTTGTGAGTCATGAAGCGACCAAGATGGTGATCTGCCACGGTCTCTTCTTCCAGGGCCATTCCGATGCCCCAAACGATCCCACCAACAATCTGGCTTCGGGCCGTCTTCGGGTTGAGAACGCGTCCGCCTGCGATGGCGCTCACGATCCGTGTGACCGTGACTCGTCCGAGGTCCTCATCCACTTGGACCTCAGCAAAGACGGCCGAGTGCGTGTAATGTGAATACTGTGAGCGCTTGCTCGAGTCAGGCTTACTGGTGATCTCCTTCTCGATATGGAGGACTCCGCCGCTCCGCATGACATCTGTTAGAGAAATGCCTCGCATCGGTTCCCCTTTCCAATGGATCGAGCCATTGGCAAAGGTGATGTCGTCAAAGGTGGCATCGACCAGAGGCGATCCGTCCATCCTGCGGGCGAGTTTAAAGAGTTCCTCGCGCACCTTGTCGCAAGCCGCTTTGACTGCGGAGCCCACCGAGGAGACGGTGAAGGAGCCTCCTTCCAGCGGTGCATTCGGAAGAGAAGAATCGCCGAGCTTGAAGGTAACAGCTTCGACCGCAAGACCTAGCGCATCTGCAGCGATCTGGGTCATTACAGTGTAGGTGCCGGTCCCGATATCCGCGGTCGCGCTCGCGACGGTCAGCGTTCCATCGATGCTTAATGTCGCGCGGGCACTGGCCTCCTCCTGCATCGCTTCCCACACCCCCGTAGCCATTCCCCACCCCACGAGCTTTTTCCCTTCACGCATTGTGCCCGGGTCGGGCTTGCGCCGGGCCCAGCCGAAGCGTTCAGCAGCCTGCGAGTAGCAGGCCCGGAGCTCCTTTGAGGAGAAAGGCTTTCCCTCGTTCTGATCGCGTTCGGCGTAGTTTCGCAGCCGCAGTTCCAGTGGGTCTATCCCCGCCGCGTAGGCGAGTTCATCCATCGCGCACTCAAGCGCGTAAACGCCCCAGGCAGCGCCCGGCGCTCGCATGTCCATCGGCGTGTATTGATCGACCGAGATGAGCTTATAATCGAACCGCGCATTGTCGCACTGGTAGAGCATGCCTGACCAGCTTACGACATCCTCGACGTAGTCCTCGAATTGCGAAGTCTCGGCGACTGCTTCATGGATCAATGCTTCGAGCTTTCCGTCAATTGCCGCCCCGAGCGCCACCCGCTGAATCGTTTCGGGACGATGCCCAAAGGTAAACATCTGCTGCCGGGTGAGCGACACGCGGACCGAGCGCTTCAGCTCCCGCGCCGCCATCATGGCAAGGAAGAGCTGATACTGAGGCCGAAGTCCTGATCCAAATGCGCCGCCGACATAAGGTGAAAGCACTCGCACATCGCCCTTGGAAAAACCGAAGACATTCGTGACGTATTGGTGCGAGTTGTCGACGCCTTGAGTCTTGTCGTAAACGGTAAATGTGCCGTCGTCCTCGCAGATCACTGTGGAGGCGTGCGGCTCCATGGGATTGTGATGCTCGACGGGCGCGTGATACTCCCGGTCAATCCGCACCGCAGCGGCTGCGAGAGCCTTATCCGCATCGCCACGTGGTTTCGGTGGCTCCGTCCTGGGCTTCCTGGGCTCATGGGCGGCTGCGCGCATCTCGTGAAGATTCGTTGCGTGCGGCGCGACCTCGTATTCCACCTCCACCAGAGAGGCGGCAAACATGGCCAACTCAAATGTCTCCGCTACCACCAGCGCGATCGGCTGTCCACTGTAACGGATCTTCGCATCATACAGAGGACGGAAAGGCGAGCCCCCAGGTGAATCTTCATCTTCGTATTTGCGGTCCCGCCACGGCATGTGTGGACGGTTTTCGTGTGTGAAGACCTGGAGTACACCGGGCAGAGTGAGTGCACGACTCGCGTCGATGCGAACGATCTTTCCTCGCGCGATCGAAGAAGAAATCGCGACACCGTAGGTCAGCCCCGGCGTGTTGAATTCCCCGGCGTACTTTGCGGCGCCGGTGACCTTGGCGCGCCCGTCCACCCGTGAGATCGGCTTACCGAGCGGGGTGGCGGTATCCGTGGTTGCAATGCTGCTCATGGCTGTACCTCCAGTCCGGCGGCCTGCTCCAGCGCCCGGACGATCGATCGCCGAGCGAGCTCTATTTTGAAGTTGTTAAAGCCAAAACCTCTCGCTCCGCTCACCACAGCTTCGGCAGCCTTTTGAAAGGTCTGCTTCGTAGCAGGCTGGCCGCGAAGTAGTGCCTCCGATTGCAAATCCCGCCACGGTATGTGCGCTACGCTGCCGAGAGCGAGGCGTGCATCGGTGATCGTGTCACCGTCCATCTCCAGTGCGGAGGCCACTGACACCAGCGC
>CBINJX010000762.1:0-3416 GCA_966251085.1 uncultured Verrucomicrobiales bacterium | reverse complement strand
TGGTACAAAAGCCAGTTGGTCTTTCCCACGAGGAGTACGACAAGCTGGCAAGTAATCTGTGCACCAAGCTGGCGATCATGAGCGAGGTGCGGGTGATCCGGCAGCGATACGCGCCCAGCCGCGAGTTTGTTTTGCCGGGAACCAGCGTGAAGCCTTCCGCTGCGGTGCGCGCCGCTCGTGCGAATGTCCGGCCTCAGATTTTAGGAATTGTCGCTTCGACCGGGGGGCCCAGTGCGCTCGTGCGCCTTCTCAATGATCTGCCTCCCACTCTCCCGGCTCCGATCACGGTGGTACAGCACATCACACCGGGATTCCTGCATGGGTTCGTGTCGTGGCTGAACGATGTCGTGCCTTTTCCTGTCAGAGAGGCCACCCATGGAATGCAGATGGAACCTTCAACCGTTTATGTGGCGCCGGCCAATTACCATTTGGTGGCTGCTTCGCGCCAGGAATTGCGGTTGATGAACAGTGAACCCGTATCGATTCAACGGCCGTCTGGAACGGTGCTCTTCCGATCACTCGGCCAGGTCTTCGGGCCGGAAGCCATAGGCGTGTTGCTGACTGGGATGGGGGAGGATGGAGCACTCGGATTGAAGGAGATGTTTGACGCCGGAGCCTATACCATTGCGGAAGATGAATCGACTGCTGTGGTGTACGGTATGCCTGCCGCCGCAGCCCGTATGGGGGCCGCCTGCGAAATCCTGCCTTTGCCTGAAATCGGGCATTGTGTGAAAAAGCTGTTTCAACGTACCGAACACAAATTGTGACCGAGCGCCCCTATCATATTCTTCTGGTAGAGGATTCCGCCAGCCAGGCCACGAGGATGATCTATATCCTCGAGCAGGAAGGCTGGAAGGTGTCGTGGGCACCGACTGCGGAGGATGCATTCAAGCAGTTGCGCGATAAGGAGCCGGATCTCGTACTGCTCGATTTCTACCTCCCGGGAATGCGCGGTGACGAGGTGTGTCGCCGGATTCGGATGAATATCGACAGCCGCAATCTGCCGATCATCATGCTTACCGCAGAGGGGGCCAACGAGACGGAGTTGCGTGGCCTGGATAGTGGGGCCGACGATTTTGTAGTGAAGTCCGCCGATCCGGATGTCCTGCTCCTGCGGATCCGGACACTCCTGCAGAAGGTCCGGAAACAGTCCGATATCCTGGCTTCTCCTGAGGAGTCATTTCGGTCTGCGCGGCTCCTGGCAATCGACGACAGCGTGACGTTTCTCGAACGGCTCCGTCCGGAGTTGGAAAATGAGGGGTACGAGGTGGAATGTTCCTATGACGGACCCGAGGGGCTGGAACGGATTGCAAAGGAACCGTTCGATGGTGTCATTATCGATCTGGTCATGCCTGGGCTCGATGGCATCGAGGTTTGCCGCCGTATCGCGGAATTGAGAAAGCACCTCGAGTCGCCGTTGGTCACCGTCATGTTGACCGGCCGTGAGAGCAAAGAGGATTTATCCCGGGCGCTCGAGGCGGGAGCGGATGATTTCATCGGTAAATCGGGTGATATCTCCGTATTGAAAGGTCGCATCCGGGCGCTTCTGCGGCGCAAGTTCTTTGAGGAAGAGAACCGGAAGATCATTCAGGAACTACGGGCCAAGGAGTTTGAGGCCATCCGTGAGCGTGCTGCAAAGGAGGCTGCCGAGGCGAGGGCCGCGCTGGCTGAGGAACTGCAGAAGACAACCGAGGAGCTGAAACGTTCCCAGGAAGAACTCCGCCAGGCAAATAAGGCAAAGGATCAGTTTCTCGCGATTCTCAGCCATGAGCTGCGGACTCCGCTCACTCCGGTTCTGGCCGTGGTGGCTGATCGCGAGGCCGATTCCGACATCCCTGCGGAACTACGTGAAGATCTCGCGATGATCCGGCGTAATATCGAACTCGAGGCCCGCTTGATCGACGATCTGCTGGATCTAACGAGGATTGCGCGAGGCAAGCTCGAGATTCGCTGTGCTGTAACCGATATGCGGCAGATTGTGGAGCACGCCCTGGAAATCTGCGCTCCTGCCCCGGATGCTTCAGGGCCGATTATCAGGAGTGGATTTGAGGCAACGCAGTGTATGGTCTGGGGCGATTCATCGCGCCTCAGTCAGGTGCTTTGGAACCTTCTCCGAAACGCGATCAAATTCACTCCGGAGAGCGGAAAGATCACTGTGAAGGCTTTCAATGAAGAGGCGCCGGATGATTTCAGCCAGAAATACCTCGTTGTGGAGGTGACGGATACCGGCGTTGGCATCGAGGCGGAAATGCTTTCACGGATCTTCAATGCATTTGAGCAAGGAGGGAAACAAGTGACCCGGCAATTCGGCGGACTCGGGCTCGGCCTCGCCATCAGCAAAGCCATTGCCGAAATGCATCACGGAACGCTAACGGCCCATAGCGCCGGAAAAGGAAAGGGGGCCACGTTCCGCCTTTCACTGCCAGTCACGCGGGCACCGAAAGTGAATGACCTGGTCCTGCCGACGTGTGCACCGAAGTCAACAATCCCTCTCGGTGCCGCGGAAATGCGACCGCTTCACATCCTGCTGGTCGAGGATCATGCGGATACGTCAGCCGCGCTGCAACGCCTTCTGGTACGGCGTGGGCATCGCGTAACCGCGGCCTCATCTGTTGCGGCGGCCGCGGAAATCGCCGCTGCCGATGAGTCAATCAACCTGCTGATCAGTGACTGGGGACTGCCGGATGGCACGGGGCGCGATGTGGTGCAGGAGGTCGCAAAGACGAGGCCAATTCCGAGCATCGCCCTGAGCGGATTCGGAATGGAAGAGGACATCCGTAAATCATCCGAAGCGGGTTTTTCAGCGCACCTGACCAAGCCGGTCGATATCAATACACTCGACTCTGCGATTACCGACCTGGTGCGGCGAAAGCTGCGTTGAGCGGACGGATCGTTTGCCCCGGAGTAAGGCAGATGAGCCTTCCGGGAACACGAGGAGGTGCGACGCAGGGTAGTCGACCGGAGCGAAGGTTAGGCGAGTTCGTGCATGTTTTGTGCAGGTAAGGATTGAGAGTATCGAGTTGAGAGCCGCGTACTGGCGGATCAGAGCGGGTGAGCGTTGCGAAGCAGGGGCTGTCTACTGATTTCTGAGCACTGAGCATTGAGCACTTTCTCCCCGCCTTCACGCGCTCCGCCCGTTGGGTGCTCCTCAGGATGCCGAAATTCGAACGGGTTCGAATCAACCATTCGAATTCACCAGTAGAGCAGGGGGCGCATCTCAGTTTTCTGCGCGGTGACGTGGCTTCCGAACCTTCTCCGGATGCTTACATGATTCCGACAGATCCTCTGCGGGAGGGCGGAAATGAAGGGTTTACGCCCAACTTACCATGCGAACGCCGCGGCGGGCGGTGCCGTACCTCGATGCGGCGGTGAGACACGTTTGGAAGCCGGTGATTATGTCAAAAGGGGCGGTGCAC
>CBINJX010000761.1:0-3416 GCA_966251085.1 uncultured Verrucomicrobiales bacterium | reverse complement strand
AAATGCCGACTGCTGATCGACGCGGGCTTGAGTGCGCGCCAGATGGTGCTGCGCCTCGCCCAGTGCGGGGTGAACCCACTCGAGATCGACGGCATTCTCCTCACTCACGAGCACCACGATCACGCCTGTGGGATCGATGTCTGGTTCAAGCAATTCTCCACCCCGATTTATTGCAACCGTCTCACGGCGGAGATCCTGCGGAAGAGTAATCCGGAGCAGAAGAAGGATTGGCGCATCTTCACCACCAGCACGGACTTCAAAATCGGGGATATCGACATCCATAGCTTCCCGGTTCCGCACGATGCCGTGGAGCCTGTCGGGTTTACCCTGCACCACGGGAAGTCCGCCCTCGGTTTCCTCACCGATCTCGGCGTTGCGACGAAGCTGGTCTATGAGCGCGTGCGTCATGCGCACACCCTCGTGATCGAGACCAATCACGACGAGCATCTGCTCCAGAACGACACGAAGCGCCCCTGGTCCGTAAAGCAGCGCATCATGTCCCGGCACGGGCACCTCTCCAACGCCGCGGCTGCAAACGTGATTGCGGAATTGCTCGGTACGAATCTCCGCCGCGCCATCCTTGGCCATCTCTCCAGCGATTGCAACAGTCCGGAGCTGGCGATCGGCACCGTGCGTCAGCGGATCGATCCACTCCTCGGCGGGCAGGCCGTTGATGTCATCTGCGCGACTCGCAAGGAAGTGACTCCGCGGATTCTGGTCGGCGAGGCGCCTGCGGGGAATGCTTTCGAGGCTGCCCCGGTGGAACCTGAGACGGTGATCGAGATTGCTCAGTTGACGCCCGCCGATACCGGCGAATGTGCGGGAGTCGCGCCGGTGGTGTCCGACGAAACAAGCAGCCCGCGCGAGTCGGCGAGCTGAACATTGCTGCTCTCCAGGATTTCAGCGAATCGCTCCGGTGTCGGCATTTCCCTTTCCGCTCCGGGGTGAAAATACAACTCAGACCACCCCTCCGGTATCCGCGGCAATAAGCGCCTGAGGTACGGCTCACTGATCCGCCCCGTGCGGGCCAGGCCGTACACCCGATCGACAAACCGGATGCCATGCGCCTGCAGCACCGGAAGCGCCGCCCGGCTGAGTGCCCGGAACACGAGCGAAAACGGATGCCACGGAAACGGCTCCCGCACCAGCCGCACCGCGCGAAAGCCGTATCGCTCGGCAATTGGCAGGGTCAGCCGTAGTACCGTCGGATGCAGGTGAATGTGATGATGCCCATCCCAGTAAGTCGGCTCGAAACCTAGCGCACGGAAGGCGGAGAACTGCCGCTCGATCTCCTCACTCATCGCCTTTTCCTGCTGCTTGGATAAAGCATAACGCACCCCCGCGTTCGCCGGGGAGGGGGGGAAGAAGCCGCGCCGGTCTGTCACTTCGGAGATCCGTGCAGCGCGTCCATCGCAGAGAGTCAGGTGCAAGCCCACGCAAAGAGCCGGATTTCTGCGGGCGATCCGGACCGCCTGTTCCACTGCCGGTTCATTCACCATCAGGCTCGCCTGTGTGAGCGCCCCGACGGTGTGATAACTCTCGATCGCTTCATTCACCGCCGTGCTTCGGCCGAAATCATCGCCGGTGAGGATCAGGAATTTCGTTGGCGCATGGCTGCTCATCTTGGGATGAGTGATGATGTGTCTGCTTCCGGCAACCTGTGCAAGCGATGAGCCCCGTTGATCTTCTCAGCGGGCTCTGTGTGGTTATTGCCCTGGCGAGTATTGCCTACTGGTTTCTCAGTGTGGCGTGGCTGCGGCGTTTCTTTCGCGGCGCCTCACAGGATAATGTGGCGGCACCCCCGGTCACCTTTTTCCGCCCGCTGAAAGCAGGCGTGCATGATCTCTCGGGGAAGCTGCACACTTTCGTTCAGGAGACGCGGGAAGGGGATCAGATTCTCCTCGGCGTCGAAGCCTGTAGTGAGGAAGCACGAATCTCCAGTGAACTCGTGCGTGCCTTCCCGGCGCGCGATATCGCAGTGGTCCAGTGTGAGCGGTGGACCGCTTCCAATCCCAAGGTCGCCAAGCTCCTGCAGATGGCTCCCGAGGCCCGCCATGAACACTGGATCGTGCTGGACGGCGAATTTGTCGCGGAGCGCGGCTGGCTCGGGCGGTTCCGCAGCGAATGGTCCCGGACGGGAAAAGATGCGTTCACCGCAGGTTATTACTTCGCCGGAATCCGGACGTTCGTACAGGCACTCGACGCCGCTCCGATCCTGCTCACCCTCTGGCCAGGCCTCAGTGCAGCGATGCGGCAGGGGAACATCGGCTTCATGCTAGGCGCGGTGATGGCTTTGAAGCAGTCCGACCTCGAGATGATCGGCGGATGGGAGCGATTTTCGGACGAACTCGCGGAGGACAACCGCCTCGGAGTGGCGCTCACGGAAGCAGGCCGAAGTGTCGGGCTGAGCCGCGAGATTGCCACCCTGGCGAGCGACTCCCTGAACTGGCGCGAGTATTGGCAGCATCAACGCCGGGTCGCCGTCACCTACAGGATCTGCAATCCCGCGGGTTTTGCGGGAATGATCTGTACCCACGGTGTTTCGTTCGCATGCCTGCTCGTGCTCCTGAATCTCTGGTCGCCCGCCGCCTGGGCGCTCCTTGTGGCCACGATAGTCTGTCGCATCTGGACCGGAAAACGCCTCGGCAAACTTCTCCGCTGGCATGCTCCCTTCTTCCTGCCGGCGGTCCTTGCCGCCAGTGTGGTCGAGACAGTATGCTGGGCAGGCGCATGGTTTTCCACCTCCCTCTGGTGGGCTGGACGGCCGTGGCGGGTTCTTTGGACAAATGACCGCTGGAGAATGCTGCCTGAGGAAGGGTAAGCGTTTCGAACCCGCTTGAGTGGCGAATCTCTGCGAAATGCGGCCCCTGCCGAGCGTACGTTTGGCGGATTTCCGGAAAATGCGGCCCTCGCGGTGCGCACATTTGGCGGATTTCTGGAAAATACGGCCCCTTTGGTGCGCACATTCGGCGGATCTCCAGGAGATGCGGCCCGTTTGGTGCGTACGTTTGGCGGATTCCTGGAAAATGCGGCCCTTTCGGTGCGTACATCCGCAGGATTTCTGCGAAATGCGGCCCCTTTGATGCGTGCATTTGCAGGATTCCTGCGGAATACGGCCCTCACGGTGCGTACGTTTGCAGAATTCCTGAGAAATGCGGCCCTTCCGGTGAGCACGTTTGGCGGATTCTGCCAAAATGCGGCCCTCTGCATGCGCGCATTCCGGTGTTTTGCCCAGAGCGTGGTCCTTTCCGTGCGTACTTTCTTCACCTGTTCCGATCTGCCGGTGCATGGCTCCCAACTCGACACTCTCGATTATTCACTGTCAGAGGAGTATCAAGTTGAGAGCCGCGCACCAGCGGACCAGTGAGAGCTCCGGAGCCGCAGGTAAACTGAACCCGAACACCGCTTTTGAAAGA
>CBINJX010000760.1:0-3425 GCA_966251085.1 uncultured Verrucomicrobiales bacterium | reverse complement strand
CTCGCGCATGACCACTGAATCATGAAACGCCCGGTTCAGGGTCTCCTCTGGTGAGAGCTTTTGAGCCTTGAAGTCCGCAAGATCCATTACGACCCCCACGCTGGTCCGCTTTTCATCGATCGGAATCATCCAGAACCAATGCCGGTCAGCACGTATGAGGCGGGTAAGCCCTGCATCGATACCCTCATCCCGCTGGACGTTCTCATAGTGAGCAAAGCAGGAGAACTTCTGCAGATGTGCATAGGAAATCTTCAGCCCAAACTGCCGCCCCACCACCGAATTCCGGCCGCTGCAGTCCAGGAGATACCGCGCCCGTAATGTGTGGGCCTGCCCCTGCCGGTTCTTCGTTTCTACCGTCACCCCCTCGGTATCGAATGAAAGCTTCTCCACCTGAGTCTCCTCGTGCACCTCCGCTCCGGATTCCCGCGCGCGGTTGAGCAGGACCTCGTCAAAGGTAGATCGCTCTACCTGATAAGCCTGATGATGTTTCAGCCGAAACCCGTTCTTGAAATGGAATTTCACCGCCCGCTGTCCGCATGCGGTCGCGATTTCGCCTCCGAACTTCGGCATCGCGTGCGCATCGAGGTACTCGCGGATTCCAAGACGGTCGAATGCCGCCATCGAATAGGGGAGGAGTGATTCGCCAATACGAAATCTGGGGAATTTCTCCTTTTCCAGGACGACAACACTGCGTCCTTTCTGGGCAAGGAGAATCGCAGCGGTGCTGCCGGCCGGACCGCCGCCTATGATCGCAACGTCAAAGGTAGGAAGCTGCATGAGAGGCGCGCAATGTAGTCGGATTCATCCAGCTGAAAAGAGGAGAAGCATCGGATTCGCCACGCACAGGGCCAAGGGTAAAGGACTTGCGTTGCTGGCGCGCCCGCGAAAGATTGCGCGCCCGATGAAAATGATCGACCGCTACGTCAGCCGCCAAGTGTTCGTGACGGCTTTGTTTGCCGTGGCTGTGCTGAGCGTCGTTCTGGTGCTTGGAAACGCCCTGAAGCAACTGCTGGAATTGCTGGTGAGCCAAGCGGCGCCCCTGGATCTGATCCTCACCTTTGTCGCATACGTTCTCCCGTTCTCCCTTACATTTACGATTCCATGGGGCTTCCTGACGGCGGTTCTTCTCGTTTTCGGGAAGATGTCAGCGGAGAACGAATTGATCGCGCTCCGCTCCAGCGGAATCAGCGTTCCCCGCGTTTGCTCCTCGGTTTTCGTCCTGGCAGCGGTGTGCGTTGGGGTGTGCCTGTGGATCAATGTGGAAGTTGCGCCAACCGCACAGGTGAAGATGCGAGATGCTCTCTATAACATTGCCACGAGTAATCCTCTTGCGATGTTCGGCAGCGATCGGATCATCACGGAATTTCCCGGGCGGAAGATCTATGTAGAGCGGAATGAAGGGGCCCAGCTTTTCAATCTCCTGGTGTACGAGATTAATGATCGCGACGAGTTGGTTCGGGTCGTGTCGGCAAAACGGGGTCAGCTGGAGATCGATGCCAAGAACAAGCAATTGCTTCTGCACATCTACGATGCCCGGTTTGAACAGCGCGACGAGGCCGATCCGGATAATCTGGCAAAGATGCAGAAAGGCATCACGATGCAGCAGAGTACGTGGCCAATCTCGCTGTCAGAACTCTACGAGAGAAATCAAAAGAAGGCGCGGTTGAGTCATATGACCGTCAACGAGCTGCTGACGCGTCTTAATACTGAGGCAATCGCAGAGAATTCGGATGAAAAGAACTCAGAGGAACGCAGAAAGGCGCAAACTGCTGCAGTTACAGAGGTCAGCAAACGTTTCTCTCTGTCCCTGGCTTCCTTAGCGTTTGCGTTGATTGGTGTCCCGCTGGCCATCACTGCGCACCGGAAGGAAACCTCCATCGGATTCATGTTCAGTCTGGTGGTCGCCTTCACATATTTCCTCTTCATCATCATCGCCGATACCCTGCGCAACAATCCGGCCGCCCATCCTGAACTCCTCGTCTGGCTGCCAAACGTCCTCTTCATGGCTATTGGCGCATGGCTCTTTGTCCGGCTGAGCCGGCGCTGATCGGCGGATTTCAAGCTTCACCCATCTCGAAAAAATACTCCCGTGATCCCCACTTTATGATATGTGGGGAGGGAAACAGGCGTACGATGCGGAATTTACAAGGTCCCCAGGAACACAGAATTACTTCCCTTACTGAGCTGGATGCATTGGTGGGTGAGTTTGTGATGCAGGAAGAGCCCACCGTCTTGTGGGAGGATGCGGCTGCGCGCTATCGATTCGACTCGCTCGACGAGGCGCTCGATGTGTTGCACGATCCGGTGCTTCAGGATTTTCTCTCCTCTGAGCGTTGCAACTCACCCGTTCTGAAGGTTTGTGAGTTTCGATCGTATTCCACGGCGATGGATGCAGCTCTTGCGATTGTGGAGCGCCTCGCACCGGCGCCACTTCATCTGCACAAGGACGGCCGCGAGTGGGTGGCTTCCTTTGGAGCTTGCGCAGCGATTGAGGGCGACTCCGCTCCCATCGCAATTTGTCTCGCAGCGTTGCGTTCTACAGGGCGGGAGGTGTGGCTGGATCTTCCCGTCGTTAGAGGTCGATCTGTCTGATCTCGACCTCGGCCCTCTGTAGCCCACCGGGAGCTGTTATTTATCCCGACCCGAAGGGATAGAACGGCAGGAATCTGCTCCGCTAAAAAAAGAAACCGCGCAGGGCGAACCTGCGCGGTTGGAAGGGAAAGTGTCCCGAATTATTGCTGGGGCTCAGTAGCGGGAGCCGCAGGAGTTTCGCTAGCGCCAGCTGCGCCACCGGTTGCTGCCGGAGCTTCGGTGCCGCCAGTTGCGCCACCCTCAGTGCCACCTGCTGCTGCACCGCCAGTGCCACCAGTTGCTTCGCCACCGGTTGCAGGAGGAGTTGTGGCGCCGCCTTCGCCGCCGGGAGCCGGGGCTGGAACCACAACCGCATCAGGAGCAGGAGTTGCGGGCTCGGTCTTCTCCGCCGGAGTTACGACCGTCGTATCTCCACTAGGAGCTGGGGTTTCTGTGCGCTGCTCGCAAGCGGTGCAAAGAGCAAGTGCAACAATGGGAATGAGGTAGGACTTCATTATTTCTATTGGTTTGGGGTTGTTGGCCCGGGAACAATCTCTCGATAAGGGGGATCTCGAGGGAAAATACCCGGGTTTCCCTGTGCTATCGCATCCGGGCGCGGAAGTGAATGTTTCTCTGATTTACCCTTGTTGATTCTTCGGCACTGAGTGTTTTACACGAGCTCGGATTTGGTATAGCGGCCCCGCATCGAGGGAAGATCCACAGCGTGAGGGACTTCGAGTTACGGAGTGGTAATCATGGCCGCACGCTGCAAGATGAAAAAGGATGGCGATCGCGCCGCTATGGTGCTCTCAAAGCCACACGCAAATGCGTAATGGTCGCAATTTGAACCGTCT
>CBINJX010000759.1:0-3429 GCA_966251085.1 uncultured Verrucomicrobiales bacterium | reverse complement strand
CATGCCCTGTCGCACGCGCCCATACCTCCGTGAACTCCGCGCCGAAAAAGAGGATCAGCGAACTATAGTAAACCCAGACAAGTACCAGCACTAGGGAGCCAGCCGCACCGAAAGAAGAGGCAGTGCTCGAGTGCGCGAGATAGAAACCGAGACCCGCCTTACCGATCTCGAAAAGCACAGCGGTAACCGCTGCACCGATCCAAACGTTCTTCCAGAGGATCTTTGCATCGGGGAGGATCTTGAAGATTGATGCAAACAGCAGCACCTCCACAGCAAACGGCACCAGAATCGCCAACAGCTGCGAGATAAACGGCGGGATGCCGAGGTTCTGCTCGATGTAACCGTTGAAGGCTGCGACCATCGTGGTGAGGATCAGCGAGACCAGCATCAGGAAACCAATCACCAACACCATTCCGAAACTGAGCAGCCGTGCGCGAATAAAGCCCCAGATGCCCTGACTGGGCTTCGGCTTCACCTCCCAGATGGTATTCAACGCTTCCTTGAGCTGGGCGAAGACGCCGGATGCACCTACCAGCAGGAGGAGCACACCGGTGATCGTCGCGCCTCGGCTGGACTGACCAGCGCTTTCAACGAGTTGCCCCACCGCCTGCGCCACCTGTGGGCCCACGACGCTCTTGAGCTGTTCAGTAACCTGCCCCTGCGCAGCCTGCTCGCCATAAATGGCACCTACAATGCCGATGGCAATCAGGAGCAAAGGCGCGATGGAAAAGATCGAGTAGTACGCCAAGGCGGCTCCGAGCCGCATGCATTTGTCTTTGGAGAACTCTGTGTAAGTCTCCTTCAACAGAGCAAATGCACCCTTAGCATTCAGGTTTTTTGCTTTCATCTATTCTTAAAATCGGCTTGCGCGACGGCTCAGCCGTGTAACAGCGCCCCTCGAAGCGGTGTTGCCCCGACCACTTGATGATGAAAGCCGCAAGCCCTGATCTGCAGGAGGAAGGGTAAGATATCCAGTGAGTCATCCCTTTCCCGCATACTGATATCGGTGGGAAGCCCGAGCCGATATCAGCCGCCAGTCTCACTTGTTCACTACAACGAAAGTATCGGCGCTTCCTGATCGTAAGTTCGTGACCTGCGCACTCTGGTTATTCGAAGCCCCCACCTTCACCGCCGCATCCAAGAGGTGGTTTCCATTCACAGTAGATACAAGCTGGCTCTCTGCGGTTTCAGAGAAACAACCAACAAACTCGGGAGCGTGGAGGCGTGGAGAAAGGAATTCATATGGTGCGTGCCCCCACCCGGTAGGGTCCGCGCGCCACGCGTGCCTCTTTCAAGGTGGACGTAGCCTCACGCTTCACGCGCCCTCCCGGCGGTCGGCGGCGCGACCGCCCTACCACCGGGAGGGCAGGCAGTCGCACGTCAATGCGTCCTTTCACTCCCGCCCCTTTTCACCGGTTCCGATCTGCCGGTGTCCGTCCCTCAACCCTCAGCACTCAACCATCAACTTCATAGGAGGAAGACGAAGAATAGCAGTTACCTCGCAGCTCGTATCACAGCATTTCCCCACAGAAGCACCTCCATGAACGTCACGAGCATTTGGACGATCAAGATGGTTGAGGAATCTCACTTGGCTTCTCCACTGGCAATCACAACAACCTCATTGCCTCGTAGTTCATATCGAACTGCGTCCCCCATTCCGGAGAAGCGATAATGCGTCAGACAGCCTGATCTGGTTCTGAGCAAACGTGAAACGGCCCTCACTCAAAGCAAGTGATGGGTCCGCACGGATAATGACTCCTGAAGCCGGCGTTTCAGCGAGGCGTTCTCGGATCGCGGTAATGATCTCCACAGCACGCAGATCCTCGACTCTCAGCTTTATTTCCACGGCATCTATCTGCGCCATCAAACGGAGCTGTTCGGGCGTCATACGTAGCTCCGGAGCAAACAAGTCCCGCGCCTTACGCTGAACCGATCTGCCAGTTCGCTCCCAACCTGCGCTCAACTTCCAACCTGAGACATCGCTCGTGGGAGACACCTGCTCGGCAACGTCGTTTTTGGCTCCCCGGATATCGTCAGCACTCTCGATCCCGTCGGGTCCAAGCGAGAAAACGTCAATATCAGCGCCGTTGCCGTGATCGCCGCGGCGATAAATGTACATCTGCCCCCAAGGATCTTTTGGCACCTCGTGGAGTAGCGGCTTCCAAGATTGCAGTGCGGGTTCGGGGCGACGGACAAGCGCTTCAAGGCCGTGTTCAGTTGTAGGGTAAGAGCCGGTTATCGCGCTGTAGATCAGGAGCTGCGTTTTCAGGCTCATGATATCAGCCCGGGCTATTGTCGGCCGATCAACATGAATTCCGTCAGCCCTCATGAAATACACTACAACTGCTGCGGCCACCAATACCAACAGGCCTACTATCCGCGTACCCATAATCGAATCGATTAGCGGAAAATGTGATGCGAACACGTGTTCGATGCATCACCTTGTTCGCTGTTCATTCTTTAACTTGCCGCTTCTTCGAGACCTTTTCCTTGTACACCTCGGAAGCCGGTTTTGACGTTACCTCGATATTGCTGAGACGAAGCATCCAGACCGAGTTCGGCCAGCTGTCAGAGCTTGCAAGTCCTTTCTCCGTAGGCCTCAGGTTAGTAGGGAAGAAGTCTTTGCTACCCAGGCCACGATGATCGCAGTCAAGTGCTACGGTCTTTGAGATCTTAGTTTTCCGAAACAACATTGTGATGGACTCGTCCTGAGTCATCTTAAAGGTGATTGTCCTCGTCGGCTCCTTCACTTGTGCGACTACTTTCGGTCGAACCAGCTTCCCTCCGTCGTCCTCGAACTCCAGATGCACAGTATCTCCGGGAAAGAGCTCAAGGACACCATCGTCACTGAGACGCTTGATCTCTGGAATCTCGATCTTGTGCTCGAACTTGAGAACGAGCTCCCCTGCAGGACGGATATTTGGATCGGCAGTGGGCGCCTTCGGCTCATCTTGTGCAGCGCCACGTAAGGCTGTCAGAAGCAGGACGAGGAGTATTGATTTCAGCTTCATGGATGTTCTTTTCAGCGAGCGTTAAGGGGATGTTTCCGAATTCCCGAACAGCGTTGGTGCGTGGCTACAAACGGTAGAAAAGTCTGCCTATGCGGCGAGGAGTTGTGCTTGAACACCGGAAGACGAGACCTTCCCCGCTCCACGCCTGCTGCGCAGCGCTTCCATTCCTCGTTCCAGGGGCCGGTGACATGGGCCAAACACGCCAGAAGACACGCTCCGGGGCAAGCGTTCTCCTTTGGAGTTAATAGTTGCGAGTATCGGGTTGAGAGCCGCTTACCGGCGGATCGGAACGGGTGAGTTGCGGAGCTCCCTCTGAGCACGCAGGATGCCAATAGTGTTCGGCAGGGGAAGTGCTGGCCTGACGTTCGGTCCGGATCAGATCGCGCTGAAAGCGCTACACATGTCAGCCCAGGGCTAG
>CBINJX010000758.1:0-3432 GCA_966251085.1 uncultured Verrucomicrobiales bacterium | reverse complement strand
CTTCCACCCACATCCGTACGAGCGATGATGAATGCCCGATCCGGGTGACTTTCGCTGCGAGTTGCTCCATCGCTCCTTTCAACTCCACGGGGATTTCCGAATCGTTCCAGATGAGGTGGACGAAACATTCGGGTGCATCCCAGCCTACATGCACTGCTGGAAAGGTTCGCTCCTGCCTGCTCCGGAGTGCAGGCATGACACCGAGTGCGCTGCGGAGTTCGCTCTGTTTCACACTTTCCGGCTTTCCGGGCAGGCCTACATCGTTCACCGGGACATAAACTTTTGTCACGGTGCGCCGCTGCTCCGGTGGAATGATGCGGCACTTCACAGCCGGCGGTCCTTGCCTTTCCAGCCACTCCAAGGCGGTGTGCTCCGCGTTCCAGAGAGTCCTCTCGGGAGCACCATCTTCGGTGAGTGGCGATGTTTCGAAATGTGCAGCGACAAGCGCCATGAAAACGCGCGCAGGGTGCGGTGGCCATTCCGCTTCTTCCCGGTTGGCTGCTGCGGTCATGACCGCTATTCCCGTTAGGAACTCGATACCAAGGGCAAACATGGTGCCGAGCGAATCAGGACTCCCCGTTCTTTTCGCCGCTGGTCGCTGCGATTTCCTGAGAGCGCTTGAGCAGCGCAACGAGATTCGGAGCGGGTTTCAATGTGATCGGCTCATTCTGCCATTTCAGGCCGACCTTCTCCGCTGCCTTCACGGCTTCACGCAGTAGCTTGATGGCGGTATCGGCGGTGATTGAGACTTTCTCCGCCTCCTTGCCCGGAGTTTGCAGGATCTCCCAAGTAAGGGCGGCCTCAGGCCAGAGTAGACAACGGGAGCGGAGGTCGAAACCACTTTCCGCAGCCAAAGCCGCCGCTGTGAGGGCGAGTGCGGCTAAAACTGTGCGTCCGGCAATATCCACCTCGGTAGAAGTCTTTCCATCCACAGGAAACCGCAGGCGCCTCAGGGCAGGTAGGGATAATACAACGGTCTGCTCGGCGTATTCGATTGTTACGCCGCCATCAGCAATATCAGGTGGGATATTGCCATGATTCACCTCTGCAGGTGATACCGCATCCTTTGCCTTTTCAGGCGCAAGTTCATAGGCACCATCCGGCTTCTTGATGACCTTTGCCGCTGCGCGCATTCCCAAAGGATCGATGCGACTGCTGGTCCGTTTGCCAATGACCGCATTGATGCCGACGATTTCGGAAACCAATGCTCGTTGGAACTTGGCTCCAAGCCCGCCTTTTGGGCCAGTGGAGTCCCAGATCCCGAAGACGAGCGCCGTAGGGCAAAGCTGATACAGTGGCGTTGCGTTCTGGAGGCTGACAGAATCGAGTTTTGCACCCAATTCGCTTTTCCGGAACGGTTTCCCGTCGATTAGGCTGTCACGCAGAATGGCATCTGCAATCCGGTGAGGGGCTTCGAGGCTCGTGATTCGACCGACTTCATCGAGCAAACCGAGGCCGGTGAAATCAACGTTCAGTACGGGGATTGGACAATCCTTCAGTTTTCCACTGTCCTGCGCTTCCTGGAGAGCCTCTTCCATGCGATTGGCCTGTGACTGGACGGAATCGAGAAGCACGCACGTCTGCGACTGGATATTACCATCGGCTCCGGGTACCTGCCGCTGTTCAATCGCGTACACAGCTCCCGCATAGGTCGGGGGAAACACTTTGTCACCAGCACCACCGGCAGGTTGCAGGCGGGTACGGGCACGAAATGCCGCTGCAGATTGTACGGCGGTGTGGAGGAGTTCGATGGTTGGTTCCATATTCAGTCGGGGAGGCGGGGGAGGGATTGAGAAGTCTTGCGATTAAGAGGCGCGATTAGTGGGTCTGATTCAGAATTACACGTTACAGATAAGCGTAGCGTGAAAGTTTGAAAACAAAAAAGGTTTGTGCTAAGAGCATTTCTCATCTTCTTTCGCTCTGTGCCATCGATCGTCGCTGATACATCTCCGCTCGTTGCTCTGTCCGCAGTTAACCGCGTGGATCTATTGGCGAACGTTTTCGACCAGGTTATCGTTCCTTGCGCGGTCTATGATGAAATCGTCACCCAAGGTGAAGGATGGATAGCTGCGGAAAGTGCGCAGGCTTGCTTGCGAGAGAATACATGGATGCAAGTTAGAGAGGTTCCTCAGTCACCTTTGCTCGATGAGCTTCGAAGCCGGCTTGGTGCTGGTGAAGCAGAGGTTATTGCGTTGGCAAGTGACTCTGACTGCGTTGCTTTGATTGACGATAGGAAGGCGCGCCGCATTGGAGAAGGTCTGAACCTGCATGTAATAGGCACCTTCGGCGTCCTTGCGCGCAATAAGCTGGAGGGGCGAATTGCGGTGGTCCGACCGTTGATCGAGGGAATGCGTTCGGCAGGGATTTACTTTTCGGATGATCTGGTGAAACATTTCCTCCGAGGAGTAGGTGAGGCATGAGGTGCAAGCCGGGAGTTTGGAAACAAGACGTTCCGCCAGTTGGCGGCCTCATTGAAGTCAGATAAGGGTTGCCTGCTTTCGTGCCATGGAAATCACATCCGCAGGCGTAGGTCTGCGGCCCCTTTGAAACTTGTTTCCACCCCGGCTTGCGCTAATCTTATCGCATGATCGTGACGCTGGAGATCCCACAAGAAGCAATCGATGCGATGCAGCTCCCGCAGCACGAAGTTGAGCGCGAAATGCGCAAGGAGTTGGCTGTTGCACTGTATGGACGTGGAGCGCTTTCGATGGGGAAGGCGGTCGAGGTGGCGGGGGTAACACGCCGGGAATTCGAGCAGGTTCTGGCGGAGAGGCAGGCTGAGCGTTCGTATGACTTGAGCGACCTTCAGCAGGATCTCGCCTGGGCGCAGTCACGGTGACGTGTCGATTCGATCGGGATGGAGTGGTTTGCGTGCTTGGCCGTCTTTCTCTCCGTGCAGACAGTCTCCGTTGTGGGAATAGGCAAGGCACGTTCGCGCGTGCGAATACCTCCGAGTAGTTCATGCCTTTCATGCGTCTGGGGTGACAAACCTTCTACGGTTGTGTAGCAGCCGGTAGGGGAGCGTAAAGCTGAATCATGGGTCGGAGGTGCTGCCGTTTGGCTCCTTTGCGAGGCTCTTTGCCATTCTTCCGGCACTGCCAATGCCGAGCCATGGGGCTGGTGCGCGGAGCTCACCAATCGTCGGTGTACAAGGTTGAGCCGTCTGCCTTCATTCCGAAAACCGCTCTTGAATCTGACCGGAATGCCGCTTTTGCGGTTCAACATTCTCATCTGGTATGCTGCCGCTCTTGCGGAAATCCTGCCGCCGGATTCAGCTTCCGTGCCACGGGTGAGCTCTGGGGGTATAAAATCAGAGGGTGAGGGCTTAAATTTAAGGGGTCACCCTCTGAATTTAAGAAACATTCCTTGGCTCCAAGACTCATTCCTTAGCCGCTAAGGAATGTTTCTTAAATCGTAAGGAACATTCCTTAT
>CBINJX010000757.1:0-3438 GCA_966251085.1 uncultured Verrucomicrobiales bacterium | reverse complement strand
CGGGTTTGCGCTGTTCATGGCGCGGGCCTCGAGCACCTTCCACCACTCCGCCATTTCGCTCATGATCTTCTCCTGCCAGGAGCGGTCTGTCTTGCGTTGAAGCAGGGGTATCAGCGCGCGCAAGGTCTCAACGCTGTCACCGATCAGGTTTACCTCCATCGGATACCGGATGGAGAGCATGCGGGGCTCGATGTCGATCTGCACTCCGCGTGCCTGTCCTTCGGGGGGCAGGAATTCCGAGTAGGGGAAACTCGAGCCTATCATCAGGAGCGTGTCACACTCGTTCATCAGGTCCCAACTCGGCTTGCTCCCAAGCAGGCCGATCGGTCCGGTGCAGAAGGGTAGATCGTCTGGGAGTACCGCCTTTCCAAGCAATGCTTTCGCGACGCCGGCTCCGAGAATATCCGCAACCTCGATCACCTCATCCGTAGCCCGGAGGGCGCCAGCGCCGACGAGCATCGCTACTCTTTTACCGGCGTTGAGCACTTCCGCCGCCGAGCGGAGATCTCGTTCCATCGGAATCACCCTCGGCTCGGCATAGCCATACCCGGAATGCACCGTTCCATGTTTGCGGGGCGGTTTTTCGACAGCCTCCTGTTCCTGCACATCGTTAGGCACGATCACGCAGGTCACCGTTCTTTCGGCCTGTGCGATGCGGATCGCACGATCGATCAAATGGCGAATCTGGGCCGGTGAGGACGCCATATGTACGTAGTGGGATGCCACGTCCTTGAACAGTGTGATCAGATCGACCTCCTGCTGGTAATCGCCCCCGAGGGCCATGCGCGACTGCTGCCCGACGATGGCTACGACGCCCGCGTGATCCATTTTTGCATCATAAAGACCGTTGAGCAGGTGGATGGCTCCCGGACCGGAGGTCGCAAGACAGATGCCCACGTCGCCGGTAAATTTGAAATGGGCACAGGCCATGAACGCCGCCATTTCCTCGTGCCGGACCTGTACGTACTCGATTTTTTCGCCGGCGCGATCGATTGCTCCAATAATGCCGTTGATGCCATCTCCGGGATATCCGTAGATCCGTTTGATGCCCCATTGGGTAATCCGCTCGATAAGATGATCGCTGGCTGTCTTCATGCGTTCAGGTGCTGGTAGTTGGAAGGAACGACTGCGGGCCGCTCAGTCAGCGGCGGGGAAAGCAATGGTGGAGAGGAGGGCGTTTTCTGCCTGCCGGGAATCCAGGCGTGTGTGCTGGACCACGATCGGTTCGCTGGATTCGATAACACTTGCGTACGGTGTATCGCGGGGCACGGGTTCCGGATCTTTCAACTCGTTGAACCGGAAATGGCAGGTGCGCCGGGCCGGGACCGAAAGCCGGTACGGACCCACTGGATCCCGATCGGTGAAAAATATGATCACCCGCACATCGGCGTCGCGTTCGCCGGCATTGAGAATGCAGAGCGCTTCATGGCTCGTCATGTCAGGTGCGGGGCCGTGGCTTTTGGAGGGAATATATCCCTCTGGTATCGCCCAGCGGCGATGTCCAATCGTGCTTGCGATGGGCATAAGAACAACCCGTGGCTTTCCCTGTGGTTCGAGTGCTTTATCCCAGACGGCCGGAATAGAATACCTGCGCGGAACAATTCAGGGATTGCACCGACTCGGCTGCAAGGACATCGCCTGATTGGCAACGCTACTCCCTCAGAGGGTAAACTACCGTCGCCAGGTGTGTTCACGCGGCGAACGCGCGCGATCAATCGAGCCCGGTGCCTTCCTTTGGCATGCCTGCCTTTGCACCGGATTCAGCGCCCTCAGACTCCAGAAGGAACGAGATCTTCGCATTGATCCGGAACTCCGTGATTTTGCCGTTCTCAACGGCGGCTTCGAAGTTTTTGATGTAGACGGAGCGAATGTGACGCAGCGATTTGCTGGCCTCTTCTACTGCTGTCTTGGCGGCGTCTTCCCAGCTTTTCTCGGATTGGGACAGCACTTCGATTACTTTCACAACCTTTGCCATATCTGTGTCCTCCGTTTTCACACACCCACCATGGATGCGCCTCTCTGGTTCGGTTGACGGCTTCGGGATGCGCGCACAGAGGAGACGGTGAGTACGCTCACGCCTTGTCTCTCTCCCATCTCGGGTTACTGATAGTGTCTCCATGTCCGCCTCTGCCGCTACGATCCTGCACCGACCGCTTCTCGATCTTTCCTTCCCGGAACTCGAGCGGGAGATTGCTGCTGCGGGATTGAAACCATTTCACGCTCGGGCGCTCTGGCGGGCCATGCATTTCGAAACGGCTACGAGTCTGTCGGATCGAACGGAACTTGCGGCGCCATTGAAGGAATGGATCGCGGAGCGGGATGAAGCGGGAGCTTCGCTGGAATCGGAGCTACCCAGCCCCGTTGCGGATATTGCCAGCAACGACGGGCTCACCCGTAAGTTCCTCCTGCGTCTTGCGGACGGTCAGACCGTTGAGACGGTGCTGATGGGTTTCACCGGTCGCCACACGGCTTGTGTGAGCAGTCAAGCGGGCTGCGCGATGGGATGTGTGTTCTGTGCTACCGGGCAGATGGGGTTTGCCCGTCATCTTCGTCCGGGAGAAATCGTCGCGCAGGTTTTGCATGCCCGCCGCGCGCTTCGGGATCAAGGAGGAGAGACTGCTGCAGGGCTCCGGAACCTGGTGCTCATGGGAATGGGGGAGCCGCTGCATAACTACGATTCCGTAATGACCGCGCTGGAGATCATCAGCGACACCCGTGGAATCAACATCGGGCCCAGCCGCATCACGATCAGCACTGTGGGGGTGGTGCCGGGAATTCTCCGGCTCGTGGAGGAAAGGCGGCCTTACAAACTCGCGGTCAGTCTCCATGGTGCGACTGAGGAAGAACGCTCTGCGCTGGTTCCTGCAAGCCGTCGCTGGTCGCTCGCTGAGTTGATCGAGGCGTGCCGGATTTATAGCCACACTCTGGGACAGCGGATCTTTTTCGAGTGGACCTTGATCGCTGGAACGAGCAGGCCCGGCGTCTTGCCGCTTTGCTCTCCGGAATCGATGGTCACGTGAACCTGATTCCCCTTAACCCCACCGGCGGCTTCGCTGGGACTGCGACGGCCGCAGCGGCCGCAGCCGAGTTTCAGCGCATCCTGCAGGATGCGGGATTCCCTAGCACCGTCCGACAACGCCGCGGGATCGATGTCGCAGCAGGCTGCGGGCAACTGCGGGCGGAGAAGGCAAAGCGGGGGAGTTGAGGCAGTGCTTAGTATTCAGAAAGGGGCCTTGTCTGAGTACTGAGGGAGCGCGAAAAATAACTTGAGCAAATTTGGGCTGCAGCGGACCGGTTCCGATGGGATAATTGGCACTCAGCCGATGCCATTGAGCGGAAGAATTGATCAGCTAATTCTTCCCCGCTCCCTGACAGACGCGTACCATCTTTTCAGCCCGAAGTTCCATCTCCAGATCGCCATCCAGGAAGACTGAAGCG